>NZ_JABWMG010000050.1:0-827 GCF_013366455.1 Salinivibrio sp. EAGSL
GGACCAAAGGTGGCCTCTACATGTAAGCTATCGCGTTGGGATGGGCCCAGTTAGGATTAGCTAGTTGGTAAGGTAATGGCTTACCAAGGCAACGATCCTTAGCTGGTTTGAGAGGATGATCAGCCACACTGGGACTGAGACACGGCCCAGACTCCTACGGGAGGCAGCAGTGGGGAATATTGCACAATGGGGGAGACCCTGATGCAGCCATGCCGCGTGTGTGAAGAAGGCCTTCGGGTTGTAAAGCACTTTCAGCAGTGAGGAAGGTCGTGTACTTAATACGTGCACGGCTTGACGTTAGCTGCAGAAGAAGCACCGGCTAACTCCGTGCCAGCAGCCGCGGTAATACGGAGGGTGCGAGCGTTAATCGGAATTACTGGGCGTAAAGCGCATGCAGGCGGTTTGTTAAGTCAGATGTGAAAGCCCGGGGCTCAACCTCGGAACCGCATTTGAAACTGGCAGGCTAGAGTCTTGTAGAGGGGGGTAGAATTTCAGGTGTAGCGGTGAAATGCGTAGAGATCTGAAGGAATACCAGTGGCGAAGGCGGCCCCCTGGACAAAGACTGACGCTCAGATGCGAAAGCGTGGGTAGCAAACAGGATTAGATACCCTGGTAGTCCACGCCGTAAACGCTGTCTACTTGGAGGTTGAGGTTTTAGACTTTGGCTTTCGGCGCTAACGCATTAAGTAGACCGCCTGGGGAGTACGGCCGCAAGGTTAAAACTCAAATGAATTGACGGGGGCCCGCACAAGCGGTGGAGCATGTGGTTTAATTCGATGCAACGCGAAGAACCTTACCTACTCTTGACATCCAGCGAAGCCTTTAGA
>NZ_JABWMG010000051.1:0-781 GCF_013366455.1 Salinivibrio sp. EAGSL
CCTACAAGAAGACGCTAGCGGAAATAGCCGAACAACAAAAAACATCGCCCGCCACCGGTCCAAAGATCAACATCTTTGCAGATAGCTGACATGGTCTACAACACTGAGCAACTGTCGCTACAACCCGCTAAACCACCGCACGGTTTTTTGCAGCAGCTACTCACTAAGGGGAAAGTGTTCCCCTTTACCAAGGCAAATGACACCATTGCTCTATCTTTGGCTGGGGAGATTACGCCCTCTTATCTCAAGGAGATAGAGGGCGACAATAAGTCGTTATACTGGAATGAAGAAAGGTTGAATAGTGAGGCATTGTCCGGCTGGTCTCAGTTTTATACATTTTTACTAACTATGACAAAAATACTATTGATTTTATTTTTGCCTTTGGCTTATTTAATATTGCTTTATCCACTATTATTTGGTTATGCAAGTTGGGATGCTAGGTGGGAGACTTGGTCAACCGGAACCTATGGCCTAACCCTTTATTTCACGCTTCCTTGCTTGCTTATATGGGGACACTATAAACTGGTATGTAAAGGCTACTATTTTTTAGCGCCTTTTTTGAAAAGCAAACGTGTTTATAGCTTAAACCGTCAAACAGGGATGGTGACGCTGTATAAGCGTGGCAATAAAGTGCGCTTTACGCATCCTTTTATAGAATTTGATTGTGTATTGATGTCAGCCCCCAGCCCGCAAGGCCATCTGAACTACAATTTGATGTTAGTTCATCGCTATCAGCCTTACTCTGTGGGTGTACCTATTAGCAACTTAATTGGCACCAACG
>NZ_JABWMG010000052.1:0-585 GCF_013366455.1 Salinivibrio sp. EAGSL
ACCTTCAACCTGCCCATGGCTAGATCACTCGGTTTCGGGTCTAATGCTAGCAACTGTACGCCCAGTTAAGACTCGGTTTCCCTACGGCTCCCCTATGCGGTTAACCTTGCTACTAACATTAAGTCGCTGACCCATTATACAAAAGGTACGCGGTCACCCCACAAAGGAGGCTCCCACTGCTTGTACGTAGACGGTTTCAGGTTCTATTTCACTCCCCTCACAGGGGTTCTTTTCGCCTTTCCCTCACGGTACTGGTTCACTATCGGTCAGTCAGGAGTATTTAGCCTTGGAGGATGGTCCCCCCATGTTCAGACAAGATATCACGTGTCCCGTCCTACTCGTTTTCACAAATATGGCGCCGTCGGTTACGGGGCTATCACCCTTTATTGCCAGGTTTTCCAACCTGTTCACCTAACGCCAAGTCTGCTTAAGGGCTAATCCGGGGTCGCTCGCCGCTACTGCCGGAATCTCAATTGATTTCTTTTCCTTCGGGTACTTAGATGTTTCAGTTCCCCGAGTTCGCCTCTTAGCGCTATGTATTCACGCTAAGATACCTGCTTATGCAGGTGGGTTTCCCCATTCGGA
>NZ_JABWMG010000053.1:0-567 GCF_013366455.1 Salinivibrio sp. EAGSL
CGTGAGCTACTTTCAGAGTATGACTTCCCAGGTGACGACTGCCCAGTGATTCAAGGTTCTGCACTTGGTGCATTGAACGGTGAAGAGCAGTGGGAGCAGAAGATTGTTGAACTTGCTGAAGCCCTGGATTCTTACATCCCTGAGCCAGAGCGTGCGATCGACAAGCCGTTCATCCTGCCAATCGAAGACGTATTCTCAATCCAAGGCCGTGGTACTGTTGTAACCGGTCGTGTTGAGCAAGGCATCATCACCGTAGGTGACGACGTTGAAATCGTAGGCATGAAAGACACCACCAAGACCACTTGTACTGGTGTTGAAATGTTCCGTAAGCTTCTAGACGAAGGCCGTGCGGGTGAGAACGTTGGTGTTCTTCTGCGTGGTACTAAGCGTGACGAAGTTGAGCGTGGTCAAGTACTGGCGAAGCCTGGTTCAATCACTCCGCACACCAAGTTCGAATCAGAAGTATACGTACTAGGTAAAGACGAAGGCGGCCGTCATACGCCGTTCTTCAAAGGTTATCGTCCACAGTTCTACTTCCGTACAACTGACGTGACCGGTACTATCGAA
>NZ_JABWMG010000054.1:0-556 GCF_013366455.1 Salinivibrio sp. EAGSL
GTGGAGCCATCCTTGAAATACCACCCTTGTATGTTTGATGTTCTAACTTAGCCCCGTTATCCGGGGTGAGGACAGTGCCTGGTGGGTAGTTTGACTGGGGCGGTCTCCTCCCAAAGCGTAACGGAGGAGCACGAAGGTGGGCTAATCACGGTCGGACATCGTGAGGTTAGTGCAATGGCATAAGCCCGCTTAACTGCGAGAGTGACGGCTCGAGCAGGTACGAAAGTAGGTCATAGTGATCCGGTGGTTCTGAATGGAAGGGCCATCGCTCAACGGATAAAAGGTACTCCGGGGATAACAGGCTGATACCGCCCAAGAGTTCATATCGACGGCGGTGTTTGGCACCTCGATGTCGGCTCATCACATCCTGGGGCTGAAGTCGGTCCCAAGGGTATGGCTGTTCGCCATTTAAAGTGGTACGCGAGCTGGGTTTAGAACGTCGTGAGACAGTTCGGTCCCTATCTGCCGTGGGCGTTGGATGATTGAGGGGAGCTGCTCCTAGTACGAGAGGACCGGAGTGGACGAACCGCTGGTGTTCGGGTTGTGTCGCCAGACG
>NZ_JABWMG010000055.1:0-475 GCF_013366455.1 Salinivibrio sp. EAGSL
CTGCCAAGGCATCCACCGTCTACGCTTAGTCACTTAACCATACAACCCCAAAAGGTCTTGCATGAAAACAACTAAGGTTTTGTTTTTGCCGGACTCAAATAGAAGCTTTGTCGTTATTGATTTAATAAGACAAAGTCCAAGCACACTTGATTGTGTGAGTGACATGATATGTCACTGATTGAGAACTTTACTGTCATTCTTAAAGAATGACTTGTCAGCTTTCCAGATTGTTAAAGAGCATGTCGTTTGTCATTAGACAAACCACTTTGTAATCACATTCGTAAATGCATTTATAAAGTGGCGTCCCATAGGGGAGTCGAACCCCTGTTACCGCCGTGAAAGGGCGGTGTCCTAGGCCTCTAGACGAATGGGACACGCTGATATGTTTGGGAACATATCCTCTTATAACTTCAACCTATACAATCTGTGTGAACACTCGCAAGAATAGCGTCAGTAAGGAGGTGATCCAGCCCCA
>NZ_JABWMG010000056.1:0-464 GCF_013366455.1 Salinivibrio sp. EAGSL
CCACGGGAAGTGGACTTTCACTCGCCCGTGTTCATCACAAAAGATTTCTTCGCCACCCGGTCCCACCACGGTGCCTATCATAGGGCCATCCACTTGAGGCTTGGGCGTCGGGGTTGCACGCCACGGGGTAGTGGCAGGAATAAGCATAAACTGGTTGTTGTAGGTGGTGGCGCCTTGGCCACCTTCTTCTTCCAGTGCTTGCGGTTGGCTGCCTTGATGATGCACCCGCACCACTTGCCACGCTTGGTTGACGCCCTCATCCAGGTGGTCGCTGATGGTAAAGCGATAGCCGGCCCGTAATGCCGGCTCATTGCTTTGCCCGTTGGTATGCTCGGCCTCACGGCGTAAGTACTCGAGGCGGGTTTGGTTAAACGCCTGTCCGGTGGCGTCGTCTTTAAAGCGGCCCGGAAAGTCAAAGTGCTCGTAGCTGTCGGTACGCTGGTAATCAATGCCATCGGCTTGCG
>NZ_JABWMG010000057.1:0-442 GCF_013366455.1 Salinivibrio sp. EAGSL
CAATCTGTGTGAACACTCGCAAGAATAGCGTCAGTAAGGAGGTGATCCAGCCCCAGGTTCCCCTAGGGCTACCTTGTTACGACTTCACCCCAGTCATGAACCACACCGTGGTAAACGCCCTCCCGAAGGTTAAGCTATCTACTTCTGGTGCAGCCCACTCCCATGGTGTGACGGGCGGTGTGTACAAGGCCCGGGAACGTATTCACCGTGGCATTCTGATCCACGATTACTAGCGATTCCGACTTCATGGAGTCGAGTTGCAGACTCCAATCCGGACTACGACAAACTTTAAGGGATTCGCTAAACATCGCTGTCTCGCTGCCCTCTGTATCTGCCATTGTAGCACGTGTGTAGCCCTACTCGTAAGGGCCATGATGACTTGACGTCGTCCCCACCTTCCTCCGGTTTATCACCGGCAGTCTCCCTGGAGTTCCCACCATTA
>NZ_JABWMG010000058.1:0-436 GCF_013366455.1 Salinivibrio sp. EAGSL
TACACCGGGTTGCCATTCAGGCCAGCTTGGTGAGAGAGGCACTCGTCCCCTTGGTAGTCCACCACCACGAACGGTTGCGGGTCGAGCCCCGCCACGGTTAACGCTATTTGCAATGTCGCCATCTGTGTATCCTTCGCCCTGCTTGTTTACCCTGATACGTTCAGCCAGACCCTGCCGTCTGGCTCAACGCACCACAGCCCGCCCGTAAAGGCAGGCTGTTTGCGTCTTCATGTCGCCATGAAAGATTAGGCTTCGATTGGCTTGCGCCAGTCGTCCGAGCCTGAGGTGCCTGCGTTGACGTGGTCCCACGTCACTTTGCGGTAAGACATCGATACGGTCAGGTTCTGGGTAAAGTCTGACTTCGCCGGGTCTTGGCAATGAGGCATCTCGCAGTGAATGTCCACAATCGAGGCACTTTCCAGCTTGGTGGTAAAGA
>NZ_JABWMG010000059.1:0-434 GCF_013366455.1 Salinivibrio sp. EAGSL
AATCTGGTCAGCCATCCGGTCAACGTGTTCATAAACCATTCAAATTCACCGTCGCACTCAACAAAGCGGTGCCATTGCTTTATAACGCACTGGCGTCAGGTGAGAAGATGTCAACGGTCGAGCTAAAGTGGTACCGCACGTCGATTGAAGGTAAACAAGAAAACTTCTTTACCACCAAGCTGGAAAGTGCCTCGATTGTGGACATTCACTGCGAGATGCCCCATTGCCAAGACCCGGCGAAGTCAGACTTTACCCAGAACCTGACCGTATCGATGTCTTACCGCAAAGTGACGTGGGACCACGTCAACGCAGGCACCTCAGGCTCAGACGACTGGCGCAAGCCTATCGAAGCCTAATTTTTCATGGCGACATGAAGACACAAACAGCCTGCCTTTACGGGCGGGCTGTGGTGCGTTGAGCCAGACGGCAGGGTC
>NZ_JABWMG010000005.1:0-172083 GCF_013366455.1 Salinivibrio sp. EAGSL
AATCTGGTCAGCCATCCGGTCAACGTGTTCATAAACCATTCAAATTCACCGTCGCGCTAAATAAAGCCGTCCCGCTGCTTTATAACGCACTGTCTTCGGGCGAGAAAATGTCGACAGTAGAGCTGAAATGGTACCGTACCTCAATTGAAGGTAAGCAAGAAAACTTCTTTACCACCAAATTAGAAAGCGCCTCTATCGTGGATATCCATTGTGAAATGCCACACTGCCAAGATCCGGCGAAGTCAGACTTCACTCAGAACCTGACCGTGTCGATGTCTTATCGCAAAATTACCTGGGACCACGTCAACGCAGGTACTTCAGGCTCTGATGACTGGCGCAAGCCGGTTGAAGCTTAATTGCTATTGCTAGGTTGCGTCGGCTTTGTGCCGGCGCTTCACCATTTGTTTAGCAGCGTTCGTTTTCCAGAGAGCGTTGCTAGACAAGTGTTCACTGTTGCGGGAACAAGATTCGGGAGACATCATGGCGAAATTACGTTTTGAATTTAGCGTCGAAGGCCTAGAGCCAGACACGTTTGTGGTCAGAGAATATCAGGGCAACGAGTCCCTCTCTGCTGCGGCGTTCGACCAGCAAGCTTGCAACGGGTTTCGTTATTCGATTGCATTGGCAAGTCGCGATCATTCCCTAACCCCTGACCAATTAGTGGATTGCCAAGCCACGCTTGCTCTCTATCGCAACGGGCAATGTGAGCGTCGTATTCGCGGTATCATTCGTCAATTTTCCCAAGGGGATATTGGTCATCATCACACTTATTATGATGTTGAATTAGTGGCTGAAATTGAGCGTCTATCACTACGGCAAAATAGTCGTGTATTCCAACATCAGACGGTTCCCCAAGTTATTTCGATCTTGTTGCAAGAAATGCGTATTACGGATGTCGGTTTTGGGCTGACAAAAGAATATGCAGAGCGTGAATTTTGTGTTCAATACCGAGAAACGGATCTCACCTTTTTTCATCGTATTGCCGCAGAAGAGGGGTTGATGTATTGCTTTGTTTGGAAAGAGGACAAGCAGCTTTTATATATCACTGACTCGCCCTTTTCGCTTCCCGCCCTTAAACAGCCGATTGTGCATAACGCTCAGGCTGCAGGTGTCGTCGATGAGCCTTATATTCGTGCCATCGAAAAGCACACTCGGATAATCCCGTCATCACTGGAGATGAAGGATTATAGCTTTAAAAAGCCGAATTATAGCTTCTTACAGCAAGTGAATATGTCCGACATTGACCATCAGCGCCAAGACTACGATGTTTATGATTTTCCAGGTCGATATAAAGACGATACGCAAGGTAAACATTTAACCCAGATACGCCAAGAATTTCTGGCACGTGACAAAGTCACGGCGACTGGGGAAAGTAATCATTTTCTTGTGCAGGCGGGTCATGCATTTGAAATGCAAGATCATCTCGACCGTACCATGAATCAAAAGTGGCAAGTAGTGCGCGCTCAGCATTACGGCACCCAACCTCAAGCAGTTGAAGAAGAAGGCGGCACTGGCGCCACTACCTATCATAATCGGTTTACGGTGATCCCGGCCTCTATCCCTTGGCGGGCCACTCCACACCCTAAGCTACAGGTGGACGGCCCTTTAATAGGGGTTGTGGTTGGGCCTGAAGGCGAAGAAATTTTCTGTGACGAATATGGCCGAGTAAAAGTTCATTTCCCTTGGGATCGTTACTCGAGTGGAAACGATAAAAGTAGCTGCTGGATACGGGTGTCTCAAGGTTGGGCGGGGAGCCAATACGGCATGATGGCGATTCCACGTATTGGCCATGAGGTGATTGTGTCGTTTTTACATGGTGACCCCGACCAACCGATCATCACTGGCCGGACCTATCACGCGACCAATGTATCCCCTTATACATTGCCGGCCCATAAAACCAAGACGGTTTGGCGCAGTGAAAGCCACCAAGGCGAGGGCTACAACGAGCTCACGTTTGAAGATCAATCGGGCAGTGAGCAAGTGTATTTGCATGCTCAGCGTGATTGGCAATCAGGCGTGGAAAATGATGTCGTTACGCAGGTGCGGCATAATGAGCATCAAAAAGTGGACCATGATTCTTTGTCGGCTGTTATGAGTAACCAGCATGTGACGGTCGATAAGCAATCACGAACACGAGTGAAAAAAGATGCCACAATTGCCGTTTCTGGAGGGATACATGAAAAAATCGATAACCGCTTCGCCGCAACGGCGGGACGTGAGGTGCATCTAAAAGCAGGCGCAAATGTCGTGCTTGATGCAGGTACGGAGGTTACGGTAACCGCCGGTGGGAGCGTAATGAAGGTTGATGCGGCCGGGGTGCACCTTATTGGTCCAGCGATCAATTTAAACGCTGGCGGAAGTCCTGGTAGTGGCTCTGGGTACCAAGGACAGCCAGCGAAATCGCCACGCTCAGTGAACAAACCTTGATCGTTTAATGCAAACTAAGAAATTTGAGGAAAGATATGCCCAAAGCAGCACTTGTTGGCCATGTGGGAACCGCGCATGATGGATTTCCACCTACACCGATTGTGGCGGGGTCGTCAACAGTAAAAGTTGACGGGATACCCGTAGTTCGTAAAGGTGATCCTCTGGCACCGCATAGTAAACCGAAACACCCGCCTCATGGGCGAGCGGTAAATGCGGGTTCCGGTAGCGTTATGATTGATGGAAAACCAGCCGCTCGTATTGGTGATGCAGTGAGTTGTGGCGGTGTGATTGTAGGAGGTTCAAGTGTCAACATTGGTTAATACCCCGTCAATGCTTAAAGCAAGCGTGTATGCATGCCTAGTCATGCTAAGTGGACAAGTACATGCCGAACAAGTTGAAGTTGAAGCCACACCTTTTGTGCAACTAGAGCCGGTTGAAAAAATCGCGGATGACTATGATATCCAGGCGATGACGCCAGAGGCAATATTTGAGCATGGACGTTTGTCTCGCGCTCAGTTCCATTACCAACGAGCTGAAAAATATCTACGTGCAGCGGCGGATCAAGGTATTGTTCCTGCCGCTTATTTATACGCTGTGCTCGTCAGTGATGATGGTAATAAGCTCGATTATTCGCCGGTTGCGCAGCAGTATCTCACGCAGGCCGCAAAGGCGGATTATATTCCAGCCATGAAATTACTGGTTGAAAAAGGCCATTGGTTATCGGCAAATCATCGTACTATTTGGCGCTATAAGTATGAAGAAGCACTAGCAGCTTGGTATGAAAAAGCACCTAAAGACGCAGCATTCAGTCTGTATCAGTACATTTATCCAACAGACAAAAAGAAAGCTGAGCAGTATTTAGAAGAGGCGATTGCGGCGAATGATGTTGATGCCTTGTTACATAAAGCATCGCAAATAGAACTGGCTGAGCGCGGCTTTTATCTTTTCCCCAGCTCTCGCCTTGATGCGGCCGCTGAAGTAAAAAAACAGATTGCCAATGCGGGTGGGATCCCCGGTACTAAGAGTTTATATCGTGATTTTATCCGTCGAGGGGAAAGCCATAAAGCGGTGGCGTGGCGCGAAAAAGCGATTGAACAAGGGGATCTTATGTCTCTTGCTGCCCTGGGGCGTCTGTACACCACAAACTACATGCCTGAAGACGCTGAGTATACTGATGGGCTCGTTTATCTTTCTGCCTACTTGGATGTGGTTGGTCAAGGACGGTTCGTGACTTTGAGAGAGCAGGCAATGGAGCAGTTTGAGCTCGCGTCTTCGCGAGTATCAAATGACGTCATTGAAAAGGTAGAACAAAGAGCGGCTGAATTGCGTAGGACACACATGTTCTTTCATTATGATCGCTACTGGCAAAAAACGGCTTTAAAGAAAGAACCCGCAACTAAGCCAGTGAGTTAATTGCGAGCGAGCGTTGTTTCTACTTTCTGAGCGGCCACATCACCGAGGCATTGATACATCGGTTCGATGTTGGTCGTTTCTTTATACGTCTCTCAGTTGTACCTCTCAATTATACCGTTAGACTAAACATCTCTGCCATCGACATCGCAATATTGTTATCGTAATACGCCGCCTCGTTAATAAAGTGCGGATACGCAGTGTACTTTCCTTCCCAAGCGACTTCGCGACCGTCAAAGCACATGAATAAAGGATCGCCAGGTACTATCGGCTCAAAGTCTTTGTCTTGCACGTTTTGGTGCACCATACCGATGCGCTCTCCTTGTGCATTTTGGGGTAGATGTAAGGTTTCTTTATAGCGATAAGCCGTTACTTGCGCGGGTAGCTCTGGCACCTTGTCGATATTAAAGAGATGCACAAAATCGAGAATATGCGTCGTCATTTCTTGCATGGATTCCATTACATCATGGCGTAATACGGATTGCGGTTGAGGACCAACCTCAACAATGACGCCTTGCTTCGCCACTGAGCATAAAAAAGCGTGTTGAAGCGGCTCGAGATGATCTTCTACTAAAATAATGGCATCGGGCATACGCTCACTGATATAGGCAGCAAGCTGTTTATTGAATGTGTCTAATGCGAGCAAAATGAGCGTAGGCCCCATGTTGCTGGTGGTGTTGTGTAAATCGATGATGAAATCGACGCGAGGATCGCCTTTAGGACCTAGCTGTTGATTGAGGACTTTTGCGCGACTTTGCTCGTAGTTTGTTAAGGTGAGATCGGCGAGCCCTTGAGGATCGAATTGTCGATTTAAGTCACAATCGAGATAACGTTTGTTTGCATGATAAGCCGACGGATTCGCGAACACATGCTCCGTTGAAAAACTATCCCGAGTCGTAACAGATGTATTGGTTTGCCACTGTTTTAGTGCGTAAATCCCGCTAAACTCATTGCCATGGGTGCCACCGACGATGGCCACTTGACTGAAGCGACTCATGAGAACTCCTTGTGTTGAATGGAAAAACATCCGCTTATGTCGTGGTGCTAGCTTAGCATCGATACTTGTAGAGATTAATAGAATAATTTTTCTTTTATATTGGTTTTTTATTCAAAGGTTAAGAGAGGAAAAGTGTTCAGGCAATCTTTGCGTCAGTTCACACTTCAGCAGCATTGAACCGGTTAGGCTGAGATAAAAACAAAAGAGAGGTAAGGCATGAGTAATAAGTTTCCTGACAATTTCTTATGGGGTGGCGCGGTTGCCGCGCATCAGGTAGAGGGTGGATGGAACTGTGATGGTAAAGGCGTGAGTATCGTTGATGTGCTTACCAAAGGTGAGCACGGCGTGCCGCGTAAGATTACCGAGCAAGTCCAGGCTGAAGAAACGTATCCCAACCATCAAGCGGTTGATTTTTACCATCGTTACCGCGACGACATTGCGATGTTCGCAGAGATGGGATTTAAATGCTTTCGGACGTCGATTGCGTGGTCCCGTATTTTCCCAAATGGGGATGAAGCGACCCCTAACGAAGCGGGACTGGCGTTTTATGATGGATTGATTGATTGCTTGTTAGAGCATGATATCGAGCCTGTCATTACATTGTCGCACTTTGAGATGCCGCACCACCTTGTCAGTGAATATGGTGGCTGGGCAAATCGAGCGGTCGTGGATCACTTCGTTCGTTTTTGTGAAGCCGTATTAACGCGCTACCGTGACAAAGTCACCTATTGGATTACCTTCAACGAGATCAATAACCAGCTTAACTGGGATTATCCGTTATTTGGTTATTGTAATTCGGGGGTGGTGTTTACCGAGCACGACCACCCTGAGCAAACCTTGTATCAAGTGCTACATCACCAATTTGTGGCCAGTGCCAAAGTGGTCGCACTGGGGCATGTGATTAATCCTGAATTTAGCATTGGCAGCATGATCCACATGATGCCTTTGTATCCTGCGACGTGCCATCCGGATGACATGTTAGCATCACAGCAAGCGATGCGAGATAAATACCTGTGCAGTGATGTACAGATAAGGGGTCATTACCCTCACTACATTTGGCCTCAATGGGCAAGCAAAGGAATTAAGGTGGTGATGCACGATGATGATGCGCAGATCTTAAAAAATGGTCAGGCGGATTTTTTGGCAATCAGTTACTACATGACCAATATTGTCGATGCTAATCCGCCAGAACAAGATGAAAATGCCTTGTTCAGCGCTAGTCGATTGAATCCACATTTGCCGGCGTCGGATTGGGGCTGGCAGATCGATCCGAAAGGGCTACGTTATGCACTTTCAGAGTTGTACGAACGCTATGAATTGCCCATTTTTGTGGTTGAAAATGGTCTAGGGGCGGTGGATATTCCCGATCAAACCGGCGCAATCAACGATGATTATCGTATCGACTATTTGTCGCAACACATTGAAGCGCTTGAAGAGGCGATTTCACTCGATGGTGTGGATGTGATGGGATACACGCCTTGGGGATGTATTGATTGTGTATCTTTCACCACCGGAGAATACCGCAAGCGGTATGGGTTCATTTATGTTGATCGTCATGACGATGGCAGTGGTGACTTTTCTCGCTCCCGTAAAAAAAGCTTTGACTGGTATAAACAGGTCATTGCCAACAATGGCTTGGCGGGCTAGAGGATAGGCTAAAAGGGACGCGTTCGGCGTCCCTTTTGCTTTTATCGCTATACGACCGCTAGGATGAAGATGACGGTTTACACGTTAGGTTGATAATCAAATTCAATCACTTCGCCGTATTCAATGCCTTGTTCACGATAACCCACGATCGCCTCTATCACATTAAAATGTGCGACGACGGCAATGGTTGAATACTCGTGATACATGTCGAGCACAGCGCTCACGCGACGGTGCAAAGCTGTTGCGGATTCATAACCGGCGTTAGTAACCTCATTACCGTTGGCAAACAGCTCTCTATACTCAATCCAGCGACGATCGCGTTCAGAAAGAGGAATATAGCTCCCCTTTATATCCGCTTGCCATTCGCGTAAATCGTGCTCAACAAACAGATCTTTTTGCAGCTGTCGGTTGAGAATTTCTGCTGTTTGCAGGGCGCGCGTATAGGGCGACGACAATATAATATCCGCTTGTTGTAAGGCAGAGTGACTGGCCAAGGCCTGGATGTCTGGAATACACGCACGTTGTAGTGGCGCATAATCTTTTTCTAACTGACTCATCTGACGAGCATCTGCCAAAGCGTAATCGGTTTTTCCATGGCGGACAAAGACGACTTTCATCGGACTTCCTTCTCTAGCGTCGATCATGGCTATCAGCTTGCGGACATGTTTAGCAAGTGACATCCATTTGGACCAACGGTTGCTACAACCTCATTTGACATTGGGTTGTAGCATACCGTCATGATGCTGTCATGAAACGCCAGAAGGATAAAGGACATGACGTGAGCGAGCTCGCTATTTTTGATGATGGCGGTCAAGTATATTAATACGATTCCGTCCTTCCTCTTTCGCTTGATACAGACGTTGGTCTGCCATTTCTAGCAGATAAGAGTCAGTGGTTTCATCGGTCGGTTGCAAAATGATCCCGCCAATGCTCACTGTAATCGTCTTGCCATCTGGGTTTTTCGCATGGGTGAGGCCAAGTGCCGCAATGTCATCATGAATCGCATCAGCTAATGCATGAAGCTGAGAGGCGTAGTGGGTTGAAAGCGTGATAGCAAACTCTTCTCCTCCAAACCTTGCAACCGAGCCTTGAAAGGCTTGGGTTTGCTTGAGCAGTACCCGCGCAATCTTAGTGAGTACATCATCGCCTTTTAGATGCCCATACTCATCGTTGTACGCTTTGAAGTGATCGACATCGATCATCATTACCGCAACAGGTAAGTCATTCTCAATACCATGACGGATATGGCTCTTTAGCTCACGTTTAAAGGGGCGGCGTGTGCTCAGGCGAGTGAGGTCATCTGTCTCTGCCTGTACTTTCAGTTTTTCGTTGGCTGCGATCAGTTCTTCTTGCAACTGTTCCATAGCAAAGTGGTTGCGCTCTCGAATCATGACTTCACTAATCGCCGTCGCAAAGCGCTTCAATAGTAACGTTTTGTTGTTATCCCAGATAAACGGTAATTGACGATTCGCCACCGTGATCATCCCAAAGCTCTTGCGGCCGTCGGTTAGTGGAAAAGCGGCAAAAGAGAGAATATGTCGTTGACGCAACCACGATCGTTCATTCATGGCATCATCGCCCAGCTGGCCAACGTGAGGGACCACCAATGTATCGGTATCTGCAAGCCAGCGTTTGATCATGTGCATGTCACTTAAATCCACTGTTTTTGGTGCAAAGTCGGCCTCTCCTGGCCAATAACAGCGACGTTCAGCGCGGTTCGAATCAAAGGCATACCAGCCGATGGCCTCTACTCCTAATAGTGACGCCATTTGCGGGAAAATAAGCTCAACGTCCTCGGTGATATGTTGAGAGTCAGCGCGTAGAAATTGAATCGAGATATCAGCCAATAATGAGCTCGCATTCGACTGCCAATTCAGTGCTTTTGTGCGTTGTTCTACTTGTTCTTCGAGCAACGTTTGATGTTGGCGTAGCTCGCGTTCTGTGATGCGTTTTTGTAATAAATCGTCTTTGATTCGGGACTGGAGCGAATTGATTGAACGAGAAACTTTACCAATCTCATCATTACGTTGAATTAATTGAATCGGCACACTACTTTGGCTGATTCTATCGGCTTGGTAATAGTCTAAAGTCGTTGCAAGTTGCTTGAGTGGCCGAGAGCAAAGCCGATTTAGCACCCAGAGAATCAACAATGAAATCATCAATGTTTCGGTAAAATGAACGGCAGCAATAGGCACGGTACTACTCAATGCTTCACGCTTTACCTCGCTGTGATCAAGAACGATATTCAGAGTACCAATATTATTACCTTGAACACTCAGCAGTGCTTGGTGGTTGGCGTCACAATGACGACTGGTGTGATTAACTTCGGTAACCGTCGTGCCATCAAAACCTGTGACGTCGACCCGACAGACGGTGGGCGTCATCGCTAACCCTTTGACACTGCGGCGTACGAGTTCTAAATCAACAATCCATAATGCATGGCTAATGACCCGAGCTGAATTTTGGCTGCGGCTTTCCACCAGTTGCGTTGTGGTTGTTAGTGCTCGCTGATAGTTGATATACATTTGCGTCAGGGTCGTCCCAATAGCAAAGAGCAAACTAATGGCGAGCACGATAAAGGCGACGCGAGTTTGAAGACCACGTAAGTTAATAGCGCGTTTTGTCACTTAGTTATCCATATCCGTTGAATGAGGCGTACATCGGCTTTCGGTCCGTCGAGCCATTTTTAAAAATGGAATCTCGTGCCAAGCTTGTTTGCGCAACTGTGTAAAAAAGCGTGAATCGGGTGTAATTAAACGAAAAAGTGCATTATTGCATCTTTTTGGTGTTGGTAAGCCGCTATCGTGCGCATAAATATGGCTTAATGCAAGACCGGCTGCGGTGAAATGCCCACCTCCCAGTGCTGAAATAGTACCAGCCTCACGTAAAGCGAGCACCTTTTCTGATGTGTTGACTGTGGCAAAGAAGATATCCTCGCCTGGTGTCTTTCCTGCTTGCTTCGCGGCTTTCATTGCGCCAAATGCCATGTGGTCATTGGCCGTCCACACGTAACGTACATCCGGGTAGCGTTGCAACAAGGTGTGCATCTGCTCTTGGCTAATGGACTCATCCCATTGACCATGGACAATCTGACGCAAAGTAATATTTGGTTGTTCATCAAAAAAACGTTGACCCCCCGCTTCGCGTTGAACGGAGGCTGGCGTGGTGAGATCGCCCGAAATCATGACAGCGTCGCCAGACTCATTGTTACCTGCGTTTACCATTGCCTTCGCGATCGTATGACCAATGGCCTCGTTATCCGGAATGATGCTAGCTAGGAGATATTCTTGCCAATGCGTATCTTTTTCTATGGACATTTTTGTCTGTTCATCTATATCGTTTAAGATGACCTGAACGTAAATGGGATAATCGCGTAACATCGGTAGCAGATCATCCGCGGCTAATTTCTCATTAACGATGATGACATAATCGGGACGAGTCGGTTTATTTAAAGTGGCAGAGAGAATTTGGCGCATTGCAAAGTGATTACGATCTGCATGTCGAATGGTAAGGTCAAGATTCAACGCCTTGGCAGCAGCCTTGGCGTAATCGTCTACATCCTGCCAAAAGCTCTCATTGGCAAAGCCTGGATTGATAAAAAGTACTCTCGCCTGTTGTTGCGTCGTCGCGTAGGCAAGCGTATTGAAGAGCATGGCCACAGACGCAATCATCCATACCAACAGTGTGTTTTTCATTCTTATTACCAATCCTCGTATGTTTTTTCCCTTTTAGATATGATAGCGCATCTGTATAGGATTGATTGCGATGAAATCTTACAACAATAAAAAGACGTTTAGGCGCCATTTCCCAATGGATTTTTATGGCGACGGTGAAGGATGGCGTTTTGCTGTGCGTGCCGAATCTCCTGGCCAAGTTTTAGCGGCTAAATGCTGGGTTGCTTGTTTGAGTGTTCGCCGTCGAGCCTTTCGTATTGTTGATTTAGCTGTCGATAGCTTTAATTATGTGGATGGTGTGTTTGACGCGGCAGGATTGACTGGTATTGAGTTGGGGACAAACATGCGTATTCGGCGTCAGGGGCAAGTGGTTACGGTCGATGCATTGAACAACCGGTATGGTGCTTTGTGGACCCACCGCGAGGCGTCTATCCCATCGGTATGTATCAAGCCTGCTAACAAGATCGCAATCTCTTAGTCTCCCGCTGCTCGATAAGGCTATTCAGTGTCATACTGAAAAGAAAAGGCGGCAGCGTATGGTTTTTCTCGTCATAACAGCACTTACCGTTTTAGGTGGCGTGCTGGCAGGTGAACACTTTCATTCCTATCTTTTAGGCTTTGGCGTCGCTAGTACTGCCGTGGGAGTTTGTTATTGGATCACCTTTCGTAGCACGCATTATCCGCAGTTTGCTTTATTTTTGTTGTTGCTCGGTGTGGCGGCCAAAATGACAGTGACTGCGGCGGGTGTACTCCTCGGGTTAAAGCACTCGCTTATGACCTCTCCGTTTGTGTTTTCTTTGTCTTATCTTTTCTTTTTGTTTGCGTCGACCTATTGCTACTTTCGTTACCGCGAATATTGGTTAACACGTTTTCGACATAAAGATTTACAATGATTGACTCTAGTGCCGCTATCAAGCAAATAAATCATAGAGTTGGGGGGATGTGTGGATAAACTGGCGGATGATCTTCATCAAAAGCTATTTAACGAGGAAGACGCGCGGGCGTGTAAAGACATTGATGGCAGTGCGTGTCGCGAAGTACCGGGGAATTTTTTTCGTATTATCCTCAGCCAAGGGCTAACTAAAATCGGCGACGCGGTATCTAACCCAAAAATCGTATTACCAGCGCTGTTAACCGCTGTGGGTGCCCCCTTGGCCTTGGTTGGGCTGCTTGTGCCGATTCGAGAGGCGGGGTCGTTAGTGCCTCAGTTAGGTATTGCCGGTTATGTCCGCCAATTTGCGGTACGTAAGTGGGCATGGGTGGCCGGCTCTGTTATTCAAGGGGCTTGTATCCTGGCAATGGCCATCGCAGCGTTGCTTTTAACTGGTCAAGTGGCTGGCTGGAGCATTGTTGGCTTGCTGGTGATCTTTAGTTTGGCGCGAGGCCTGTGCTCGGTGGCATCGAAAGATGTTTTGGGTAAAACCATTCCTAAACCCCAGCGGGGACGCTTGAATGGCTGGTCGTCAAGCTTGGCGGGTGCGGTCACGATTGCAGCGGGTGTGGGTTTATTTAGTGTTTCTGATCAGCAACATGTTTGGGTGTACTGTGCGCTACTAGCATTCGGTGCTGCGCTCTGGTGGGTGGCAGCGGCGCTCTACAGCCAGGTGGATGAATACGAAGGGGCCACTGAAGGCGGTGCCAATGCGCTGACGCATGCGCTTTCTAAACTACGCTTACTGGTGGATGATAGACGGCTGCGCCATTTTGTGATCACGCGCTCCCTGTTACTGTGTTCGGCCTTATCCGCGCCCTATTATGTGTTGTTAGCCAGTCAGCATAGCCAAGCGTTGGCGATCACCACCGCAAGTTTTGTCGCAATTAGCGGCGTTGCGAGCCTCATTTCTGCACCTTTTTGGGGACTTTTTGCCGATCATTCTAGCCGCCAAGTGATGATGATCGCCGCCGTGGTCACGGCGGTACTGGGGCTGGTGGTGGTCAGTATTAGTCAGTGGTACCCCACGCTTTTCTCATTGGCGTGGGTGTTGCCTGGCGTCTATTTTGTCCTGACCATTGCTCACGAGGGCGTGCGTCTTGGGCGTAAAACCTACATTGTGAATATGGCCGAAGGTAATCGGCGCACTGATTATGTTTCAGTCAGCAATACACTCATTGGTCTCGTTTTGTTATTGATGGGCGCGGCTACTGCGTGGCTTAGTCAATGGGGGATCATGGTCGTCATTTCGGTATTGTCCGTTTTTGGTTTACTCGGCGCATTAATGGCGCGCGCGCTGCCTGAAGTAGAACGCTAAGCCGACGGCGGAACAGAAAAAAGGCGCTGAATCCGTCAGCGCCTTTTTTGATTGGCTCTAATCCTTAGACTTTAAATTGGCTAATTAGGCGTTTGAGCTCGTCACCGGAGTGGTTCAAGTCTGATGCTGTGTGCGCAGAGTCATTGCTGGCACTGAGTAATTGGCTCACAATATCTCGGATAGAAATCAAATTGCGGTGGATATCCTCGGTGACTGTGGTTTGCTCCGCGGCCGCAGACGCAATATGGGTGGTCATGTCATTGATTTGGGTGATCGCATTGCTCACCGAATCAATGCCGCTGCCAATTTCGTTGGATGCCTCTGAGGTTTGCTGGCAGGTGTCATTGCTTTGTTTCATGCCCTCGACGGCCTGATTCACATAAGACTGCAGCTCGTCTAACATCTCTCGAATTTCGTGAGTGCTTTTTTGCGTGCGACTCGCGAGGGTTCTCACCTCATCGGCTACCACTGCGAAGCCTCGTCCTTGTTCACCGGCCCGTGCCGCTTCAATCGCCGCATTCAAGGCCAATAGATTGGTTTGTTCGGCAATATCGCCAATCACAGACAGCACGCCGGTGATTTTATGCGACTGCTCGTTGAGCGAATCAACGTTGTTACTCGATGTATTCATTTGCTCCACCAGTGTTTTCATGGAGTTAATGGAAAACTCGACTTTGTCTTGTGCCTGACGTGCATCACCGGTGGCGGCACTGGTGGCATCTGCAACTTGTGTGGCACTTTGAGAGACCTCTTGTGCGGCAGAGCTCATTTCGGTCACCGCCGTGACCACTTGCTCGGTCTCGTTATCGTGCGTTTGTAATTGGCTAGCAAACTGTGCGGCTTGGCTGTCTATATCACGAGCGGACTGGCTGACTTTTTCCGTGACTTCGACGACGCTGCGGATGGTGGTTTGCAGCTTGTCGATAAAGCGATTAAATGCATTGCCCAGCAAAGCTATCTCGTCGTGCCCTTTAACCGTTAGACGTTGGGTCAGGTCGCCATCGCCGTCGGCAATATCATTGAGGTTGTCCAGCATGTCTTTCACTGGCGTTGACATCCGTTGGGCAACAAACGCAACCGCAACAAAGGTAACAATCAGAATAATAATCCCGGCAATGACCATTCGTGCAGTTTGTGCCGCTAATGCTTCCTCTGCGTTTTCACGGAACTCGGCAACGCGTGCCTCAATGTCGTCAATATACGCCCCTGTGCCCAACATCCATTGGCCGTTATTGACCATATTGGCATAGCCAATCTTTTCAATCAGTTCATCGGTGCCCGGTTTTTGATAGAGGTAGGTGAAGGTGCCATCGCCACTTTGCGCTGCTTCGAGTAGACCCACAATAATTTTGTTGCCTTTGGGATCAGTAAGATTGATCAAGGACCGGCCTTCTAGCTCTGGCTTTAAGGCATGGAATACGTTGTTGCCTTGTTTATCGTAGATGTAAAAGTAGCCAGCCTTACCAAAGGTCACTTCGCGCAGTGCGTCTTTGACATTTTGTGTAGCATCGCCGCCCGCTTGCTGTGCGTTTTTTACCACAGTCGCGGCAATTTCGGTGGCTTCGCGAAGTTGCATTTTTCGCTCATCAATCAGCTTGGTTCGAAAAGTGATAATGTTCTCTTCGACCAGCTCACGCTCGTAATAAGTAGTGATAAACAATGTGATGAGAATGGATAATACCAAAGGTACAATGGCAAGCACTAAAAGCTTCCCGCGCAGCATTAACTTCAACATACCAGATACCTTGTGTTATTTGTGATTTCGAGTTTGCTAAAGTATGGAAGACATTTTGCCCGTTTGCCGCGCAAAAAGCCCTTTATTTGATATGGGTTGGCAAATGTCTTGTAATGCTTAATGGCTGTCTAACTTATTGCTCAAGCTTATTTTCACTAACCATATGAATTGAAAAAAAATTTATACTATAAAAACCGTAAGGTAGAGCAAAGTCAGTGAAATCGAGGGAATGATGAAACTAAACGCAGACATGGGTGAGAGCTTTGGTGCGTGGACGATGGGAATGGATAGCGCGCTGATGCCATGGATTGATATGGCCAATATCGCGTGTGGCTTTCATGCCTCTGATCCTGATGTAATGGCGGCCACGGTCGCACTCGCAGTAAAGCACAATGTGAGTATTGGTGCTCATCCCGGCTACGCCGATAAGCAGGGCTTTGGCCGTCGTCATATTGATCATACCCCAGCACAACTTAGTCACCTCGTTCGCTATCAAATCGGCGCATTACAAGGGATCTGTGCACGCTTTAATGCGAGCCTTGATTATGTGAAGCCCCATGGTGCGCTGTATAACACCATGATGGTGGACAATGGTTGCTTTGAGGCGGTATTGGCTGCGGTGGCTGATACGCTGCCTAATACACCTTTAATGGTGCTGGCACTGCCAGATAACCGTCGGCATCGCCAGCTTGCCCAACAAGCCGGTGTGCCGCTGATTTTTGAGGCCTTTGCCGATAGAGCCTATCTGGCGTCAGGGCAATTGGCGCCGCGCGATTTACCGGGCGCTGTGTTAGATGACGCCAACGCGATGATTGCGCAGGTGTTGCAGTTATCTCAACATGGCACGGTGACAACCCTTGAGGGACAAACGCTCTCTCTGTCGCCGGATACGGTGTGTGTGCATGGAGATAATCCACAATCGGTCGAGGCGATAAAACAACTCAGAAAGGCCTTAACACCATGACACTCAAGGTTGAGCAGGTCAGTGAAACCACGGTGATGATCCGGTTGGGTAATGAGATCGATCTTGCCTTAGTCCCACAGTTATCTACGCTGTGTGAGCGAATCCAGCAACACTTTGGCCGTGGTGTGGTTGAGTTAATTCCCGCCTACACCAGCGTTCTGGTGGAAGTGAATGTTCGCTTACTCTCGCCAGAAACGTTGAAAACGTGGGTGATGAATCAAGGCGATTCACTGCGAGTCACCCGTGACTCAGGGAGTGGAAAACACGTGACGTTGCCGGTGTATTATCATCCCTCGGTTGGGCCCGATCTGGCTGCGGTCGCCGAGTTTGCTGGCGTGAGTGAGCAAGAGGTGATTGCGCGACACAGCCAACAAACTTACACCGTCTGTGCGATTGGTTTCGCGCCCGGCTTTGCCTTTCTTGCGTCGGTGGATGAGACAATAGCCATGCCCCGTCATACCACGCCTCGTCATCAGATCCCCGCTGGCAGTGTGGGCATTGCACAACAGCAAACTGCGGTGTATCCGGCTACATCTCCTGCTGGTTGGCAAATTATTGGCAATTGTCCCAAGGTATTATTCAATCCCCGTCAATCGCCCATGATGCCGTTTGATGTAGGTGATACCGTCCGTTTTGAGCCAATGTCAGAGTGTGATTACCGCGCGGCAGGAGGTCAATGGTGGCAGGATTAACGGTGATCGACCCCGGGGTATTGAGCTTGGTGCAAGACACAGGGCGTTATGGGGTGGGCCAGCTTGGCTTAAGCCAAGGCGGGCCGGTCGATTGCCACGCATTTGCTTGGGCGAATTATTTACTCGATAACCCCGCAAAGACGCCGCTTGTCGAGATAACCATGGGTCAAGCACGTTTTCGTGCTGACCACGCGATGTCGATTGCCATCACCGGCGCAGACATGCAACCTTGTATTAATGGTCAGCGCGTGGGTATGTGGCAGACGTTAACGCTAAATACGGGTGATGAACTGCGTTTACGCTACGCGCGCCGCGGCTTGCGCGCCTATCTCTCGGTGCGTGGCGGGTGGGCGGTAGATGGCGCATTTGGCAGCGCAGCGACGGTGATGCGCAATCAACTCGGCGGCCTTCATTCCGGATTAGGTGAACAGGCGGGAGGGATGGCGCTCGCGAAAGGGGATGTGTTGCCTTGTCGACCGCATGCGCTGTTGCCAAAGGTGCGCGGTGTGCCGACACGTTTTATTCCTGACTACAATGCCCTGACCCCACTGGCGCTTGTGCCGGGGTATCAATTTGATAGCTTCAGCGCCGAGGCGCTAACGGCATTTTTTGATGGCGAATATACGGTCGATCAGCACAGTGATCGTATGGGCGTGCGGCTCAATGGACCAAGCGTCGTGAGCAAGCAACCGGGTATTGTTTCCGAAGGCATTGCGCTCGGGGCCGTGCAAGTGCCCCCTGACGGTCAGCCGATTGTACTACTTAACGACCGGCAAACACTCGGTGGTTATCCTAAGCTTGGCTGTTTAACCCGTGCCAGCTTAAGCATGTTGGCGCAAACGCGACCCGGCCAGACCGTGTGTTTTTATCCGGCGCGGCTGGCGGATGCATCGGCGCAATGGCAGACGTTTGTGCAGTTTTTTGACTGGCTGTATTCCGAAGAAAAACGGAAAGATGAGCCTCTCGAAAACAGAGGCTCGTGAAGGGGAGTCACGCGCAAACAACGGACTAGCGGAAACGGCTAATTTGCTCGAGGGCTTTTTCCATTTGCGCAAAGTCAGGTGACGCGTTTTCTATAGGTCGGTTGGTGTTATCCATGTATTGATATTGCCCCCCCGCACCCACTTCTAAAATGGTGTCGTCGGTGACCAACGCATAGCCGCTGTAGTTTGACGATAACACCCAATCTTGACCGGGGTTTGGTGCAAGTAAGTCATGACCAATCGCGTAGCTGGCCGGATCGGACGTTACGCCTAAATAATGCTTCATCAGGGTGGGCGCAACATCTTGGTGGCTGGTTAGCTGCTTGCCGGTATCGATCTGCTTTGCATCGATGCCGGGGCCGACCATCGCGAAAGGCACATGAATTTGTGGGTCAGTAAAGTTACTGTTATGTCCCCAAAAATTCAGTTGATTGTCATTCATTTCTTGGCCGTGATCGCCAGTGAGCACAATCAAGGTATTATCGAACTCCCCGCTTTGTTTTAGCTCCTCAATGACCTTGGCCACCAAGCTATCAACGTAGCGCACGCTGGTCTTGTAGCGATTGAAAAACGGTGTCGGATCGGTCTCGTTATTTAGCTTGAGATAGTTAATTTCGTCCAACATCGGTTGATATTTGGGGGTAAAGTCTGCAGGGAAATCATAGCCATGTGGCGCATCGTAAAATAAAAACGAGAAGGTGGGACGGTTGGCCTCACGCTGCTGGTGCCAACGGATCCAATCTTGAGTGAGATCTGCGTCTAGCTCGGCGGGAGAATCGCCCTCAGAGCCATTACGTAAATCGGACACCTTGGTAAACACGGTTTGGTTGAATTCCGGTTTTTCCAATTGCGCGGCGGTAAATATACCCAGTTGATAATCGAGACCCTGCAGGCGGTCCATCAGTACCGGTGATTGTTGATTGGCAAGAAAGCTGTGCCAATAGGTGCCGGGCATGCCATAAAACAGACCAAAAATGCCGGTACGGGTGGCGTTCCCCGTCGCAAGGTGATGTGAATAGGTACGGCCATTTTGTGCCAACGCCCAAAGGTTAGGGGTGTTGTCAGCATTGAAGGTATCCGCACGCCATGAGTCAACCACCAAAAACATGATATTCACCGGCTGCGCAACCTCAGTCGTACTTAGCGGCGAAAGGGGATAGTTAAGGTCGGCTTCGCGATCCACATCCATCGCCTTTTGGCGCGCTAGAGCTTGTTCATCAATCCAGCCATTTTTACGCATCATACTGTTAGCGGTGGCCGGATAAAAAAGCGGCAAATAACGTTTCACCGTTGTCACGGGCTGATACGCATAGGCTGCGGCCCAAATATGAATCCCGTGGGTGGCGAGCAAGGTAAGAAACGTGAGCAGCGCAAATTTTTTGCCGATTTTCTGTTGGGAAGAAAAACGTGTCCGTGACAATGCAGCCAGTAGCCACCATTGCGCAGCGACACAGGCAAGCACGCCACCTACTACCATCAGCCAAGTAATCAACGGGAAGCTGACAATCTGTCCGGCGAGGATCAGATCCAGCACCATGGCATTGATATGGAATCGGTACTGGGCAAAGACGATGGTATCAATGAAAAGGGTGATCACACCCACTGAGGCTATCAAGGCAAGCAATGGTTGGCGCACCTTGGTTGGCAGCAGTAACAGCGGGAGTGTTACCAAGCCAACAATGGCGGCAAGTAAGGCCATCTGGCTAAAGGTACTGACCACGATAAAAGTGATGCCAAGTGGGTCAGTAGGAAAGCTAGGTAGAAACGCAAAGTAGCGGCTGGCTATTGCCATCAATACAAGGGCGTTAATGGCAATAAACCAGCTATGGGTTTGAAGTCGCGATTTAAAAGACATGGTTTCTTATCACAGTTGAGTTAATCAATTGGCAACGTAACGGGCGCGTTGCCAGGTTGTATGACGACGTGTTTTATCGAATAAGTGGGACACCAAAGTGATGCCATAAAATGGTAAGCCAGACCACACCTGCTAAAAGTAAACTGACAAACACCGCCGCAGAGCCGATGTCCTTGGCTCTACCACTGAGTTCATGGCGCTCTACACCCACTCTGTCGACCACGGCTTCAATGGCGGAGTTAAGTAGTTCGACGATAATCACTAACACAATGACGCTGAACATCATCAAGGATTCCGTCAGTGGTAATTGCAGCCAGAGCAATACGACTAGCGCCGCAGCCAATAATACAACTTCTTGACGGATCGCGGCTTCATGGTGATATGCCGCTTTTAATCCAGCCCAAGAATAGCCAGTGGCTTTAATGATACGTATCAGTCCTCGTGGCTTTTCTGAGGGGGATGTATTAGCGCCCATAAATACATTCTCGTAACAATTTGATCGATAGACTGGCATTTTACATTTAACCGAACCAACTGCATAATCGGCGCGATAACTTAATTGGAATTTGTTATGCCTCTGTTTACTCACGCCCCACGCTCCCTGTGTTTTTTACGCCTCTCTGCGATTGGCGATGTTTGTCATGCGGTCGCGGCGATTCAAGCCGTGCAGCGCCATTGGCCGCAGACGCAGATCACTTGGGTGGTTGGTAAAGTTGAAGCACAGCTTTTAGCTGGGCTTGATGGGGTGGAGCTGGTGGTGTTTGATAAAAAAGCGGGATTAGCAGGCATGCGTCACGTCTGGCGGCAGCTGAAAGGGCGCCGGTTTGATGCGTTAGTGCATATGCAGCTTGCTTTACGCGCGAGCTTATTGACTGTGGGGATCGCCGCGCGCCACCGCGTGGGGTTTCATCGTCATCGAGCGAAAGAGGGACAGTGGCTGTTTACCAATAAACGGATCCCCGACACCCAATCTTGCCATGTGTTAGATAGCTTTTTCGCCTTCACTCAATATTTGGGCGTGCCGGTTATGCCGCCGCAGTGGCAACTACCACTTTTTGAAGACGATCATGCCTTTGCTAAAGCGCAACTGGGTGACAAGCCTACTGTCGTGATCAGTCCAGCCGCGAGTAAAGATGAGCGCAACTGGCTACCAGAGCGCTACGCTGAATTTGCCGACTACGCAGTCGGTAAAGGGTATCAGGTGGCACTTTGTGGTTCGCCGGCGGCGCGTGAAAAAACGCTGGCCGCCTGCATTATCGCTGCTGCTAACGCACCACTGGTTAACTTGGTGGGACAAACAAGCCTTAAGCAATTAGCTGCTGTGCTCGCACGCGCCGATGCGGTGCTGGCTCCCGATTCTGGCCCCGCACACATGGCAACCACACAAGGCACGCCTGTCTTAGGCCTTTATGGCCATAGCAACCCGAAGCGGACCGGCCCTTATAACAATCTCGCGGATGTGGTCAGTGTTTATGAAACCTTTGCTGAACAGCAACATGGCAAGTCCGTTGATCAATTGGCATGGAGCACGCGGGTGAAAGGCGATCACGTGATGGCTGCCATTGATACACAGCAGGTGATCGACGCATTTGAAACCATGATGGCGAAGCAATAGAAAAAGGCCCCGTAGGGCCTTTTGTGTATCGATGCCAGTATTAGCTGGCGAGCTGGCGGAGCACGTAGTGAAGAATGCCGCCATGGCGGTAGTAATCCCACTCAACCGCGGTATCGATGCGGACATTGACGTTAAACTCAATGGTTTTATCATCCCGCATGGCACGCACTTTGAGGGTGGACGGTTCGCCGCTAACCTCGTCAAAGTCGAATGCTTCCGTGCCATTTAAGCCAAGCGATTCAACGGAGTCACCGTCTTTAAACTGCAACGGAAGCACACCAAAGCCAACCAAGTTAGAACGGTGAATACGTTCAAAACTTTCAGCAATGACGGCTTTAATGCCTAATAGGTTAGTGCCTTTTGCAGCCCAGTCACGACTTGATCCCGTGCCGTACTCTTTACCCGCAAGCACTACAAGTGGTGTCCCCTCGGCTTGATAGCGCTGAGCCGCTTCATAGATACTCATTTGCTCATTGGTGGGCAAATAGGTAGTCATACCGCCTTCGGTGCCCGGCGCCATTTGGTTTTTTAAACGTACGTTGGCAAAGGTACCGCGCACCATGACTTCGTGGTTACCGCGGCGCGAGCCATAGCTGTTGAAATCCTTCGGCTCTACACCTTTAGATTTCAAGTATTCGCCCGCGGGGCTATCTGGCTTAATTGCGCCGGCGGGTGAGATATGGTCAGTAGTAATAGAGTCACCGACTTTGACCACACAGCGCGCCCCCTTGATAGGTTTTATCTCAGGAAGTGCCATGGTCATGCCGTCAAAGTACGTTGGCTTTTTAACGTAGGTTGAATCGGGCCATGAATAGATCTCATCTTGTGGCACTGGTAATTGTTGCCATGCCTCGGTCCCTGCAAACACATCTGCGTATTTGTTTTTATAAAGCCCGTCGGTCATTGCTGCTTGAATGGTGTCTGCCACTTCTTTTGGCGTTGGCCATATATCATTAAGGTAGACGGGCTTGCCTTGTTGATCGTTTCCTAGCGGCTCTTTGAGAACATCAATATTCATATTGCCCGCCAGTGCGTAGGCAACGACTAGTGGTGGTGAGGCTAGATAGTTAGCTTTCACATCTTGATGAATACGGCCTTCGAAATTCCGGTTGCCCGATAGCACGCTAGTGGCTAGTAAATCCGCGGAACGAATGGCTTCTGCAATTGGTTCAGGCAATGGTCCTGAGTTACCAATGCAGGTGGTACAGCCAAAGCCAACGATATTAAAGCCAAGCGCGGCAAGCGGCTCGAGCAGGCCGACGTTTTCTAAATAAGCCGGCACTACTTGTGAGCCCGGGGCGAATGATGTCTTAACCCAAGGCTTAGTATTTAAGCCTAAATCTCGCGCTTTTTGTGCCACTAATCCGGCTGCCACCAGAACGGCAGGGTTCGAGGTGTTGGTGCAAGAGGTGATCGCAGCAATCACAACCGCGCCGTGCTCAAGGTTGAATGTTTCTCCTTTGTATTCGACCTCCACTTTGCCCTGTTCGCGTAGGCTTGGGTTGTCCACGGCTGTTTGCCCGCCTTCGCTGGCAAAGCTTGCAATCACATTATTCGCCGCTGCTTGCTCTTTTTCTAACAGCTGATCAAACTGACTTTTTGCCTCGGTTAAGGCGATGCGATCTTGTGGCCGTTTCGGACCGGCAAGACTTGGCACCACATCGCCAAGGTCAAGTTGCAAGGTATCGCTGTAATCTGCCACCGGTGCATCATCATCGCGCCACAAGCCCTGTGCTTTGGCATAGGTTTCGACCAGGGTAATTTGATCCTCGGTACGGCCTGTCAGGCGCATATAACTGAGCGTTTCTTCATCAATCGGGAAAATGCCGCATGTTGCGCCATACTCTGGTGCCATATTGGCAATGGTCGCGCGGTCAGCCAACGGCAGCTTCGCAAGGCCCGGGCCATAAAATTCAACAAACTTACCCACCACACCACGTTCACGCAGCATTTGGGTGACGGTGAGTACTAGGTCAGTGGCAGTAGCTGACGCGGGCAATTCGCCTTTTAGTTCAAAGCCGACCACTTCAGGGATCAACATAGTAATAGGCTGCCCAAGCATTGCGGCTTCGGCCTCAATACCGCCAACCCCCCAGCCAAGCACACCGAGCCCGTTAATCATGGTGGTGTGAGAATCTGTACCAACCAGTGTGTCTGGCATGGCTAACTTGTTGCCACCTTTTTCTTCGACGAGTACGCCGGGAGCGAGATATTCGAGATTGACTTGGTGCACGATCCCAGTACCTGGAGGCACGACACGGAAGTTAGAGAATGCTTGTTGGCCCCAACGTAAAAATTGGTAACGCTCGCCGTTACGCTGGAACTCAATCTCGGTATTTTTCTGGAGAGAATCAACATGGCCGTAGTCGTCCACCATAACGGAGTGGTCAATGACCAGGTCAACCGCGCCGAGTGGGTTGATTTTGGCCGGATCACCGTTTAAGTCGCGCATGGCAGCACGCATAGCGGCTAAGTCAACCACGGCAGGCACGCCGGTGAAATCTTGAAGGACAACGCGCGCCGGAGTGAAATTGACCTGATCTTGTCCGGCGTGGTCGGCTTGCCACTGACAAAGCGTACGAATGTCATCCGCAGAGACATTCTTACCGTCTTCTTTACGTAGTAAGTTTTCTAACAGCACTTTTAAACAGTAGGGTAAGCGACTGATATCGAATGGCTCGGGCAATGCATCAAGTCGATAATAATCATAGCTCTCACCGTTGACGTGTAGGGTACGCCGGGTGTTGAAGCTGTCTTGGCTTTTGGAATCAGGTGTATTGCTCACGGGTGCCTCCCCTGGTCGGTTATTGTGAGTAAAAGAAACGGTCATCATGCGTTGCAGGCAACAGTCTCTCTTGGGGATTGCTTATTTTACCTTCATTATTGTAAATGGGGTTTTGTTGAAGTTAAAGGTTCGTTATCACGATACGGTCGATGGTTCTCATTGATCAATCCTTTTGTTTCACAACGTGCGCAAATAGCGCACTCAATGAGAGTATAGAAGGCTCTGCATCAGCGGGCGCTTCCGCTAAAAAGGGCTTATTTGGTATCAATGAACCATACTGATTTATTCTAAATGGCAACTTTTCGTGACAGTAATTAGTCATTCTGCCTATGGAAAATATCGCTATTTTCATCTTTGTTAGCCATTAATGCTAATGTTTTGGAAATGTTAATCATGCATCTGGAGCGTTTCAATCGCTTAACGTTTTTAACTAGTCTAAAATGCTATTTAGGGCTTTTTTGGTCGATAAATCTAGGGGTAAAACTGGAAATAGTAGGGGATTTAATTGATTATTCCATGTAGCGCATTTGTTAAATTTTTTGTCTGACAATTGCATTGCATCACTGTGTGCTTCGGCATGACAAAAGGAGACAGCCATGAATACCTCAACCCTACTCATGCAGCTTAATCAGTTAGATGATCATCATATCAAGCAACTGCAACCTTCATTTAACCGGTTACCTGGCACTTCGCATGCGGATGGTGGATTTCGCCTGCGTCGTTACTCGATCGTTCATGTCTTTGACGGCGGGGTTGAAAAGCTGCCGCCACGACCATTTATGCAAACTTCTGATATCAATGAATTCCAAGGTGATGTGGCACGGACGTTTGAAGATATCGAGCCCGAGACAGTACAAACGCCAGGGTTTCATGCGATGTGCCGAACCTTTCGCGACCTCTATCAACTTAGTGATGATAATGATATCGAAATCCACCAGATTCGTATTCAGGCGGATAATCAATCTGTGCAGGTCGCCCCAGAAGGCGTTCACCAAGACGGCTTTGATCATATCGCCATTGTGAGCATTGGCCGCGATAATATTGATGGCGGTGATTTTCAGGTGTTTCGTCACAAAACTAGCGCACCACTCTTTAGTCTCCCATTGATGCCGGGTGAAATGGCGGCCCTCGATGATCGTGCCCTTTGGCATTATGCTGAACCGATTACTCCCGTTAATCATGCGCAATCAGGCACGATGGATGTATTTGTACTCACAGCAACAAGGAAGTAACGATGATACCGGCAGTTTTTTCTCCCCATGCAGTACGAGGCTATTTTCCTGCATTGACGCAAACTATTGACGGCCAATCCGTTGCTTTTTTTGATGGGCCAGGGGGGGCGCAAGTACCGCAATCTGTACTGGATGCCATGGTGACTTATCTGGGGCACTATAATGCGAACTTGGGGGGACAATTTTTTTCTGGGCATCACACCACCGCAATGATGCAACAGGCACGTGATAGCGCCGCTGCTTTTGTCAATGCGCCATCATCGGACTGTATGGTCTTTGGCCCGAATATGACAACGTTGACGTTTTCGTTAAGTCGCGCAATCAGCCGTGATTGGCAAGCTGGTGATGAGGTGATTGTCTCGGCACTCGATCATTATTCTAATGTCTCTAGCTGGCAGCAGGCCGCACACGATAAAGGGGCGACTGTTAAGCAGGTGCGAGTGGATGAATCCAATTATTCGATCGATATGACGCACCTTGTCAGTCTTATTACGGACAAAACCAAACTGATTGCGGTGACGCTGGCCTCAAATACCACTGGTAGTTTGGTGGATGTAGCAAACGTGGTAGAGATGGCAAGAAAGGTTGGTGCCAAAGTCTATGTCGATGCTGTCCATTACGCTCCGCATTATTTGGTCGATGTACAAGCATTAGGCTGTGACTTTCTTGCCTGTTCGGCGTACAAGTTTTTTGGCCCACATCTGGGTTTTGTATATGTGGCGCCTGAGTGGGTACAGACGTTGAAACCTTACAAAGTCGAGCCAGCCACAAACCAAGGTCCCGGTCGATTTGAAACAGGTACTCAGAGTTTTGAGGCGATTGCCGGATTTATTGCGGTGGTGGAATATCTCGCGCAGTGGGGCGATCCTGATTGTTCACTAAGAGAAAGATTGGCACAAAGCTATCGCCAGTATCAGGCGCATGAACAGCAGTTATCCGCCCATTTTATTGACCTGATGCAGGCCTATCCCAATGTTCACATTTATGGGATCACGGATGATGACCAGTTGGCTTATAGAACCCCAACCTTTGCGATCCGGATTGAAGGCGTCACGCCCGCGGATGTGGCGCAAGCGCTAGGGAAGCAACATTTTTGCGTGTGGAATGGCCACTTTTATGCCCAAGGTTTGTGCGAACAGCTTGATATTTTAGACAAAGGCGGTGTGATCCGTATCGGTATGATGCATTACAACACCGTTGATGAAATTGACCGGCTACACCAAGCCTTATTGCCATTTATTAGCGATTAAGGTTAATCAACCTCTCAAGCGGCCAAAAGAGCCGCTTTTTTTAGTTAAAATTGGCCTCGATTGAAATTTAAGTGTGAATTTATTCACAATGCAACCTTGAAACGTTAGCTCGCTCATAGGCGAATGCCTATCCGTACGTTATGATCACCACTGTTAGCACTGCCCAAGAAGCTGTTCAGAAAGAAATCATTTAAAAAGAAACCAATAATAATTAAGGCGAGACCCATGACTGAAGAACAAAACGCCTTTTGGCATCAATATCTTGCGACTCTTCCCTCTGACCAACGGCCAGCCGATGATCAAGTAGTGGTGGACACCTTAAGTCATCACACGGTGAGAGCGAATGAAGTCGCGACATTAGTGAGCCTAAACAAAAAGAAAGCGCATTGCCGGTTGCGCAGCTCTTTGGAAGAGAAAAATGCGGTGATCCCTCAAAAAGGACATTATAAGATCGTCCTTAATGGTCACCAGCGACCCGTGTGTATCGTCAAAACCACACAGGTGAGTTATTGCCCGTTTAACCAAGTTAACGCCGAATTTGCGGCACGTGAAGGCGAGGGAGATGGCTCTTACCAATGTTGGCACGAAGCGCATTGGGGTTACTTCTCCCAGTACGCCAAAACACACGGCCTGCATTTTGATGAGCACTCGGATGTGGTGCTTGAAGAGTTTGAGAAAGTCTATCCACTCTAAAAATCAAAGCCGCGTAGAGCGGCTTTTTTAATGGTGATTCATCTTCATGTAAGTCCGAGGTGACTCTCCCAGCATGGTTCTGAAAAATGTGATAAACGCACTGTCACTGGCAAAGTGTAATCGATGGGCGATATCACCTTGCTTTTTTCCCGCGGCGAGTAGCTCTATCGCTTTAATGATCCGCCATTGTTGTCGCCATTGCTGATAGCTCATCCCCGTTTCTTTCTTAAACAAACGCGTGATCGTTTTTTCAGAGGCGCCGCATCGTGTTGCTGCTTCTTTTAACGGTGGGAGTACATCCATTTCGAGGAGCGGCGATAAACGATAATCCGCCGGCAAAGGCAACGTCATTGTTTCTTCTTTAGCGCTTGTCAGCTCATCGATACATACAGCGAGAAGGTTGGCTGGTGCGCCACATTGCCAATCCGTCGTAAACGAAGAAAGAGCAATACGCTCCAGAACTTCTGTTAGTAATGGTGTTGTCGTCAGGATCATTAACTGAGTAGGTAATTGGGTGATTACCCTTTGGTCAAAATAGATCGAGCGGTAGCCTACCGTGTGTTGCATCTCAACCCTATGCTTGCATTGGCCCGGAATCCAGGCAACTCGAGTGGGAGGCAAGATACTGACTGAGTTCGCGAGGGTTATCCGCATACAGCCATGCTGACTAAAGAGTAATTGGCCTTTTTGGTGATAGTGAAAGCCTGAGTCGTGCGAGGTTAAGTCAGCACCAATCCCCAGCACCGAATTATCGAGCATATCAGGATCAAAGTTATCGTCGCTGTTGAGCCATGCCATTACAAATTGTCTTATTTTATAAACTTATTGTCTTTTATATTATAATAGACAAGGTGCTGATGTTGGTAGTCTAAGACCTCATTGTTTTCTTCAGAGGTCATTATGCAAACACGGACTTTTAGCCTGACTTTAGCTATGGCTTTAATGATGTTTCCGCAAATTGCAGAAACGATTTACAGCCCGGCGCTCCCCGAACTTGCTTTACACTTTTCGGTTACTCCCGATATCGCTTCGCAAACCTTATCTAGCTACTTTGTTGCTTTTGCATTTGGCGTTGTTTTTTGGGGGAGAGCTTGTGATGTTATAGGTCGTCGGCTGAGTATGCTCGCTGGTTTGGGGGTCTATGCGATGGCATGCTTGCTTGCCGTGTTTAGTTCTGATTTTAGCCTTGTTTTGATAGCCAGAGTCATGGCGGCTTTTGGTGCCGCGGTTGGGTCAGTTGGTACGCAAACGATGATTAGAGATTGCTATAGTCGTACCCAATTGGCGCGAATGTTCGCAGTGATGGGGATTGCCATTGCACTGAGCCCTGCGATTGGCGTGTTGGCTGGAGCGTTATTGGTAGGTTTTCTTGGTTATCAAGGGGTATTTATTGGGCTGGCTATTACGTCTGTAGGGCTTTTCCTCTACGCCTATCAGTGTTTACCTGAGACCCTAAGGGCTGATAACTCTCTTCCTCCGATGGCGCCGGTTTTACGACGCTTAATGATGGATGGTGATGTCTGGTTCAGTGCTGTCTTGGTGGCTGCATTTAACATTAATTTATTTGCTTACTATCAGCTTGCGCCTTTCTATTTTAGCACTTTGCGCATCCCGCCCTCATGGTATGGCTACTCAGGTTGCATCTTAGCACTAGGGATTGGTATTGGGGCCATTGTGAATAAGAAGCTTTTAGCAAGAGGCTGGGTGTATAAGCCGTTACTTTTATTGTCTGGCCTCGTCTCTACCCTAGGAAGTATTGCGGTTTGGAGGCTAGAAACCAGTCCTTGGTTTGTGATGCCTATGATATTCGTTGTGATGGCGTATGGGATTGCGATCCCTAACATCCTCGCATACGCGCTTCGCCACTATGCTGATTGTGTCGGTACGGCTGGTGCCCTATTCGGTATGCTCTATTACGGGTTAATTGGTATTGGATTAGCAAGCGTAGGAGCAGAGCAAGCTCTGGGGATAAGCTTGACTGTCAGTAGTATAGTCGCGATGTGCATTGGGTGGTGGCAGACAAAATCGGTCTGAACTGCGTTTTTAGGCGGGCACTGTCGCGACTAAGCCGACTAAGGTTTACTCACCGATATCCAAATTAATCTCATCGGCCCATGGCATGTCCGGCAAGGTGTCTAAGTTGGCTTCGTAACGTGATAGTGTGAACTGCCCGTTATTTTGACTAACGTCGTAAATCTCAACCATCAATGCGCACGCGATATATTCAATAGCTTCTTCGCGGGAATAGCCGGTCATACGTAGACGCATAACTGTCTCGGCGACTTTTTTAGGCTCTTGGTCAGTAATTTGATTCTCGACGACCGTAATCAGATCTTCGATACGCGTACTGGCTTCTTCTTGCATGGTTTTACTCGTTGTTTTTAATCGTGGCGCCATCTTAGGACATCAAACAAGCCCTAGCACGACATTTTTGCAATGCGTAAGGCGTATACGTTTCAATAACCGTGGCTAATATGTTAATGATAACTATTATCGGAAAAGTATAGTGAAACAAAAGGATATGACCATGACAAAAACTCGTATCGAAAAAGACAGTATGGGCGATGTTGAGGTGCCGGCGGATGCCTTGTATCAAGCGCAGACCCAACGAGCGGTAAACAATTTCTCGGTCAGCGAACTGACCATGCCAGCGGATTTTATTCGCGCATTAGCCATGGTGAAACATGCAGCGGCAACGGCTAACGAAGAACTAGGCTTACTGGATGGCAACATCGCCCACGCGATTCGCCAAAGTGCCGAAGCCATCATGGATGGTGAGCATTTAGCGCAGTTTCCGGTGGATGTATTTCAGACCGGCTCAGGCACTAGCTCAAACATGAATATGAATGAAGTGCTGGCAACCTTGGCCTCTGAAAAATGTGGTGAAACGGTCAGCCCCAACGATCATGTCAATATGAGCCAAAGCAGTAACGACTCTATTCCTACGGCTATTCAGATCAGTGCTACTTTGGGCTGTGAAAAAGCCTTACTTCCCGCGTTAGTGCATTTACGTGACGCGTTACAGGAAAAGAAAAGCAAAGTCGGCCATATCGTGAAAACGGGTCGTACCCATTTGATGGATGCGATGCCTGTGACGCTTGGACAGGAGCTGGAGGCTTGGTCGCAGCAAATAGAACATGCGATGGTACAAATTACCCAAAGCCTATCATCGGTACGCGCACTGGCACAGGGTGGCACGGCAGTAGGGACGGGAATCAATGCTCATCCATTATTTGCCGAGCGTTTTGCCAAAGCAATCTGTGCGTGTAGCCACTCCTCATTCACGGCGAGCGAGAATCCCTTTTTCGCCATTGGTAGTCAGGATGCGCTGGTGGCACTGCATGGTCAGTTAAAGACCACCGCAGTGGCAACCATGAAACTGAGTAACGATTTACGTTGGATGAACTCGGGCCCACTTGCCGGGTTAGGAGAAATTGAGCTAGAGGGGTTACAGCCGGGATCGTCTATTATGCCGGGGAAAGTGAATCCTGTTATTCCAGAATCCGCTGCTATGGTCGCGGCACAAGTCATGGGCAACGACACCACTGTCACTGTAGCCGGTCAGTCGGGTAATTTTGAATTGAATGTGATGTTACCTGTGATTGCCTCAAACTTACTGCAAAGTATTCATTTACTCGCAGGCTCTAGCCGACTGCTGGCAGATAAAGCCATTCGTAGTTTTAAGGTCAGAGAGGACAATTTGCAAGCTGCACTGTCTCGCAATCCGATTTTAGTGACGGCGCTTAATCCTGTGGTTGGATACTTGAAAGCGGCTGACATCGCGAAAAAAGCGTATCAACAAGGCCGCCCTATTTTGGATGTTGCCGAAGAAGAAACTGACCTAGGCCGAGAAAAGCTGGCTGAGTTGCTTGATCCAACCAAACTGACACAAGGCGGTATTGCTGAGTAAAATACGGGGCGAGGCAGACTCGCCCTTTAAAGCATTAATCCATTTTTTTAAGTGCAATGGCATTCATACAAAAACGTAAGCCAGATGGCTCGGGACCATCTGGGAAGACGTGACCCAGGTGAGCATCACAGCTGGCACAGGTGGTTTCAATACGCGTCATGCCATGGGTTGTATCTTTGTGATAGGCAATGGCATTGTCTTGCGCTGGCTGGGTAAACGAGGGCCAACCTGTGCCTGAATCGAACTTTTCGCCGGCATCAAACAGCAAGGTGCCGCAGCACACGCAGCCGTAGAGGCCTGGCTCAAATAGGGTACACATGCCCGAGCTAAACGCGCGTTCTGTGCCCTTTTGGCGTGTCACTCGGAAAGCGTCATCACTGAGTTGTGCTTGCCACTCTTGTTCGGTTTTTTCGACTCGCGACAGCGGTGTGAGATTGCCGTTTTCACTTCGAGCGACGATGTCTTGCCATGTCAGCATGATGTTATTCCTCTTGTTGACCGGACAGGAGTCCGTGCTACAGGCGTCTAGTGTTATGAATCCTGGTGATCGATGCAAGTAGTACGGTTGCTTTTTACTGCTGGGATCAACTTGATAGGGTGCCAATCCCCCATTTTATTTCATCATCGAGATCATCTTTCACTTGATCGCGATAATCTTCCATATGTTGCTCAATCAAGTCATCGGGCTGTGAGAAGAACGCAATATGGAAAATCGCATCCCCTTCATTCACTACAGGGAGGGTATGCTGACCAATGACGATACCACTTTGCTGGGCTTTGATTTCGGTTTCTGTTGTGCCTGCAGGATCACTGATAATGCCAATGACTTGATCGCGGTTGACACTTTGTCCGAGCGCCACGTGACTTCTCAATAAACCATCAGCTTCTGCACGCACCCATTTTGTTGATCGGGCTGTGACGGGCTGATAAGGCGTTTTTCGACGTGTTTGGCGTAACATGCCAAGGTAGCGCATCACACGAATCACCCCTCGTACACCGGCATTAATTGCATAAGGCTCAAAACGAAGCGCCTCACCGGCTTCATAGGTGATCACGGGAATATCAATACGCTCAGCTTCGGCGCGTAGCGATCCTTCACGCAATGCGGCATCGACCACCACAGGCGCGCCAAATGCGGTTGCCATCGCCGCCGCCTCTTGATTCTCCAGATTGGCTCTAATCTGAGGCAGGTTGGTGCGATGAATGGCCGCGGTATGTAAATCGATAACATGGCTACATTGGCGAATCACTTGCTCAAAGAGCTGATACGCCATTCTTCCCGCTATTGATCCTCGCTCTGAGCCGGGGAATGAGCGATTTAAATCTCGGCGGTCAGGGAGATACCGTGATTTGTGAATAAACCCAAACACATTCACAACAGGAATCGCGATTAAGGTGCCATGTAACTTTTTCGGATCGATTTTGGCCATGACTTGACGAACCACTTCAATGCCGTTGAGCTCATCTCCGTGGATGGCGGCACAAACAAGCAGCACAGGGCCATTTAACTTACCATGCAGTACTTCAACACTGACGTTAAGCGGTGAATGTGTATACAAACGGGCAATTTCAAGTTCGAGACTTGCTCGCTGACCGGCTTGAATATGTTGTCCACCGATCTCGATGGCGTCGCTTTGTTTAGCCCTTCCCACGTGTGCGTGTCCTCTGAGGTTTGGCATTTTTTTCTATATAATCAATCACTAGTCCGGCAACATCTTTTCCTGTTGCGCGCTCGATGCCTTCTAAACCTGGTGATGAATTGACTTCCATGACCAACGGGCCACGTTCTGAACGTAACAGATCGACGCCCGCGACATTCAGTCCCATGGCTTTGGCTGCCGCCACTGCGGTTCTGCGCTCTGTAGGTGTGATCCGAACGAGGGTCGCGGTCCCGCCACGATGAAGATTCGATCGAAACTCGCCAGGTTGTGCTTGGCGTTTCATCGACGCAATCACCTTATCGCCGATAACAAAGCAGCGAATATCAGCACCGCTTGATTCTCGAATATATTCTTGCACTAAGATATCGGCTTTAAGGCCCATAAATGCTTCGATCACACTTTCTGCGGCTTTTTTGGTCTCGGCGAGCACAACGCCAATACCTTGGGTTCCCTCAAGCAGTTTCACCACCACTGGCGTGCCTCCGACCATCGTCAGCAAATCGGCAATATCACCCGGTTTACTGGCAAAACCAGTGTGCGGCATACCGATGCCTTTGCGTGATAGCAGCTGCATAGAACGCAGCTTATCCCGCGAACGTGTGATGGCGACAGACTCGTTCATCGGAAAGACACCCATCATTTCAAACTGGCGTAAGACAGCACAGCCATAGTAGGTAACGGACGCGCCAATCCGTGGAATAATCGCATCGAACCCACCGAGATCTTCCCCTGCCAAATGAATAGACGGTTGGGTTGAGTTGATACTCATATAGCAGCGTAATGCGTCGATGATCTTGTAATCATGGCCACGTTGTTCGCAGGCTTCGATGAGGCGGCGCGTAGAGTAAAGATTTTTGTTACGCGAAAGAATACCGATTTTCATTGCGCTTGGGGCTCCTTATTTACCGAGGAGGAATGAAGACATGGGATCGACAATGATCTTACCTGCCATTGCGGTGCGTCCCAGTAACATACGAAATCGCATGTTATCGCGTGCGGTGAGTGTCATTTCGATGGGATAACACAAGGTTCTCGCTTTTATCGTTGTTTGTATCACATATCGTAGTTGCTCGTGTCCTCCGGAATCACGTACGAGGCGTCGTGCGAGAACCGGTGCTTCGGCTTGAACGGCGGTTTCGTCATCGCCTTGGTTTGGATGGACCCAGAATCTTACCCACGCCTGGCCGCTTTTCTCGAACTCTTCAATTTTAAACGTGTGTAAACAGGAGGTGCGTGCACCCGTATCGATTTTCGCTTTGATGCGGGCTATATCGAGCTCAGGAAGGCTCACCCATTCGCGCCAACCGACACAGACTTTATCGTTCGATTTTACAGGCATTGTCATCATTACTCGTTGTTATTTAGCCCTTGTCTCACCATAGAAGCGATAATGATTATGCGTGGTAAGAATCAGAAAAATCAGCGATGATATGTGATAACCATCGCATACCAATTGCGGCGATGTCATGGCATTTTGTGGGCGACGGATGATCCTCATCGGGCCTAGCCAATGCGTTTTCCGCCCATGGTTTCGTTATGAAGGAAATACCATGCAAACCAGTGAGAGACAAGAAGTGATTGATGATCTGCTGTCAAAAGTCGATCAAGGTTCGCTTGATGTCGTGCAAGATATTGAGCAGGCACATAGTTTAGATAGCCTTGCGTTATTGTTAGAAGCCTTACCGTTGACCGATCGTGTGGGGTTCTGGGAACAACTGTCATCGTCATTGCAGCTGCCTGTGCTGGCTGAAATGCGAGATGATGCCAGTGAAGCGATTATCCGTGCGGTGGATGATGATCAGTTGCATGCACTATTCGCCGACTTGGATGCTGATACCTTACTTGAGCTGCAAGATGTGCTGACCGAGCCATTACTGGAAGAAGCGCTAGGTCGGATGGATTCAGAGCAAAAGCAACGTTATGCCTCCGCCCAGCAGTATGCAGATAATCAGGTTGGGCATTGGTGTGATCATCAGCCTTTGGTCGTTCCTGCAAAAACGAAAATTAACGTGGTATTACGATGGTTGCGGCGTGTCATGCCAAAGTATTGTGATCACGTATTTGTGGTCGATAGTCGAGGCTTTTGGGTGGGTGCGGTGCCAATCCACCAGTTATTTGGCGCGGATGGACGATTAAAAATTAGCGAGCTGGTTCGAGACCAATTTCCCAGCTTGAATGCGCGCGATGACATCTACGCCAGTGCTGACAAAGTGGCAAACAGTGAAGAGATTGCCTTACCCGTACTCGACGAGGGTGGGCTCTTGATTGGTCGTTTCGATTTGGGCACCGCCTATGAGATGCAGGCCGAGCGTGCCGAAGCGCAAATTATGGCCTCTGCGGGTCTAGATGAAGACGAGGACTTATTCTCGCCGGTGATGAAAAGTGCTCGAAATCGCGCACTATGGCTGGGTATCAACTTAATGACGGCCTTTCTCGCCTCCTGGTTTATCGGTTTGTTTGAAGCTACGCTACAACAAGTGGTGGCGCTCGCGGTATTAATGCCGGTTGTTGCATCCATGGGAGGAATTGCCGGCAGCCAAACGCTCACCTTGATCGTACGTGGTTTAGCACTTGGACAAATTTCTAAGTCCAACTTAAAACCCCTGCTTACGAAAGAGTTTAAAGTCGGCTTATTTAATGGGATTTTATGGGCTGTGGTGATTGGTGTTATTGCAGGATATTGGTTTGATAGTTGGGGCTTAGGTGCGGTGATTGGGAGTGCAATAGTCGCTAATATTATCAGTGCCGCCTTGGCAGGAATATTTATTCCAGTGCTATTAAATAAACTGAAAATTGACCCAGCACTCTCCGGCTCAGTGATCTTAACCACTGTGACGGACATTGTCGGCTTTGTCGCCTTTTTGGGTTTAGGGACACTGTTTCTGCTATAATTTTTTTCGACGATAATTTGCTTTTTTCGACCCCAAAATCTTTCGAAAAAAGTGCTTTCGATCAAAAAAGCGCTCATGAGGGGAATGAGCGCTTCTAGTTGTTACGCGTTGGCCAACGGCACAGAGGTATCTGTTGTCTGTGGCTCTTCCGCTTCCAGTTGTTTACCGTCTGCGATGGGAAGCAGCTTCTCGCAATATAATGTCATAATATCTTCACGGATCAGCTGCTCCAGTTCCGCTGCGCGCTCTGTTGGGCAAAAGAGTCGAACGTGAACAAGCTGTTCGCCTGTTTCGGTGTGCGATAAATATAAATGTGGCTCAGGGCCGGGTAAATCGACGCCCGCATGACGCTCTATCACATGATTGTATCGCCGAGCGATATCCATAAAATCTTCACTATGATCGTCAATACGTGCCAATAACGCGGGAATATGCGGATATAAATTAATATCGCCGCGGATCACCAGATGAAAATGGTGATACACATACCGCTTCATAAAGTTAAGATTTTTCACCGTGGTGGCAAAGAACAAGCTATTTGGGAGGGTCGCGGTTTTTCCGGTATAGCAATAATGGCCATTATGGGTATCAATTTCTTGAATTTTCGTCGCCATTAAATTGTGTTCGATCACTTCACCGCGTGTATTACCGACTTCAATCCAATCGCCAATACGAAACGAGCGAGAGCTCGCGCGTTGAATTGAACCGGTGAAACATAAAATGATCTCTTTTGAGGCGACGACAACAGCAACGGCGATGGCGGTCAATGATAACGCAAATTCATTGATTTCGGTGTTCCAAAACAGGAATAGAAAGAGTAACAGGGTAGTAAACGCCCCGTTTTTCGTGCGAGACATCCATTTACGCTGATCTTCGCTAAGAAAATTACTGTCACCACGAATGTGGCGTAGGATCAGTCGGCGAACGAGACTGACTGCGACAACCACTCCGACGGTGGTTAATAACTTGTTTTCTAACAGTAGTTGGACAATATTGCTTAACTCAGACAACAAATCTATCTCCATGGTTTCCGTTAACGCCTACCCGAGTGATGGCGCTATTCTGCCCCCAAGTGAACAAAAATAAAACGCATACTTTGCAAATAGTGTTCATTCCGATATCCGTCACCAAGATATAAGCTTATGGATCGTGCGTGTTTGAGCGTCGGGTGTGGTGGTTTGAAGGACATATAAAAGCCCTCATAAAAACAAGGGCTTTGACGGCAATTCGTGAGTTAAACGGCTTAACTGCCAATGACTCCGCCGTCTTCTTTGGTGATCATGATGACCGAAGAGCGCGGTATAGCGTTACCACCAGCAGGAAAGTGAGCACCAGGGTGTTGGACGCCGACAAGCATAGTGCGTGAATCAGGGGTAAACGTCAGCCCTGTGATCTCACATGAGGTAGGCCCCGTGAGGAAGCGACGAATTTCGCCTGTTTGAGTATCCGCGCATAACATTTGGTTATTGCCCATGCCGGCAAAATCGCCTTCGTTGGAATAATTGCCGTCGGTTTGGATCCAAAGACGTCCGGCGCGATCAAAGCCGATGCCATCCGGGCTGTTAAACATATTGTCTTTGTTGATGTTGTCTGTGCCTGCCATTAAGCCAGATTGCTTTTCAGGATGGCCTGCCATCACAAAAATATCCCACTCAAAGGTGTCACGGGTATGATCGCCTTGGGTAGGAGCCCAACGAATAATATGGCCATAAGGATTTTCTGTGCGGGGGTTAGCGGCATTGAGGGGTTGATTGTCTTTGACGCCGCGGTACTTATTATTGGTTAACGTGCAGAAAACGTGTTTTTTGTCGGCATGCACGGCCACCCATTCTGGGCGGTCCATGGTAGTGGCCCCCACTTGTGTTGCTGCTTCTCGGGCAAAAATGAGCACGCTGGCCTCATCAGGAAAGCCGTTTTCTGGCGTGAGACCGTTTTTGCCAAAGGTCAGCGCTAACCATTCACCTTGGCCGTTTAGCTCGTCGTCGCTGCCAGTAAATTTGGCGACATACAAGGTGCCATTTTCGAGCAAATCACGATTAGCGCTACCTTTACTCGGATCGTATTTTCCCTCAGAGACAAACTTATAAAGGTGTTCGCCACGCTCGTCGTCACCCATGTAAACCACAACATGACCATCGTCATTAACAGTGAGTGCGGCATTCTCGTGTTTAAAGCGCCCTAGTGCACTGCGCTTTTTCGGCGTTGAGTTCGGATCCATAGGATCAATTTCAACCACCCAACCAAAGCGATGTGGCTCGTTGGGATGTTTAGCCACATCGAAGCGTTCGTCATGTTTGTACCAATCATAGCCCCAATCAGAATCGCTGATACCGTAGCGCTGATACGTTTTGCCCAAGGTAACGTTTTTTGCGCTGGCAAAATAGCCGTTAAAGTTCTCTTCGCAAGTCAGGTACGTGCCCCAGGGTGTTTCGCCATTAGCGCAATTGTTAAAGGTGCCCAGGATCTTTTTTCCTGAAGGATCGGCGGCGGTTTTGAGTAACGAATGCCCGGCTGCGGGGCCCGTCATGGCCATTTCAGTGTAGGCCGTAATACGACGATTCAAGCGGCCCTCTTGGTTGACGTGCCAGCGGCCATCCATTTTTTTCAACTCAACCAAAGAGACGCCATGCGCCGCTTGTGACTTACGTGCATCATCGGCCGAAATATTTTTACCGCCGTGCTCAAATAAATATTCATCATTGATGTATTCATTATTTACCGCTAATAAAGCACGATCACTGGCTAGAGGAAAAAACGTCATGCCATCATTATTATCACCAAATTGGAGTGCTTGGGCATCGGCGCCATTTTGTTGGGAAAAAGCAGGTGCGTTAGCGAAAAGAGGATCGCCCCAAGAGACCAGTACGTCAGCTTTATATCCTGAAGGTACGTTCACTGTATCAGTTGTTGATGTTGGGATCGCCTCAAAGCCGAGCAGTTCACTTTGGCTCATTGTATCTGCTACTGCTTTCGCAACTGGATTGGCAGCAAAAAAAGCGACAGCACTGGCCGCTCCGGTGCCTTGTAAAAAACGGCGACGACTTAATGCTGCATCAATAAAGCGGTTGAAGTCAGGCTCTGTATCTAATGGACGTTGATCAATATGCTTGCTCACGGCATGGTTCCTTTCTGATCGTGATTAAATAGTTATACTGACCCATCATAAATTGTGGGCGCGTCTGCGAGCATGGTGAGCCACTGTTAAAACCTCATGAATCATTGGTTAACTTCTCGAGTCAGCCGGGATCCGTGCGCACAGGATCACGCTTCAACATAGTTTACACTTCACCGCCTGACTGATGTGAGGGCTAGTGCTGGTCAAAGTAATCCTTGCGCCGGATATATTTATCCATGTAATGGTAGGCAATCGGGCGCGTTAACCAACTATAGAGGACGCGCAAGATTCGGAATAAAGAGGGTGTATTGGTATAAATTTTATTCTCGTGTAACCAAAGTAATCGTCCTACATGCCAGTACACGAAGGGAATGGCAGGTAAGAATGTGACCATATCGACATCACAACAGATACGATAGGTACGTGTTGAGAAAGGGTATAATTGCTTAAAACGCCACATTCCGGCAGCCGGCTGTCCAAACGTCACGATGCGCTTGATTGCCCCGCCAAATTGATGATTTAGCTTTGCTGCAGCGATAATCGCCATGGCGCCCCCTGAAGAATGGCCGATAAAAGAAATATGTTTACCTGCGTGTAAAAAAGGGGTTAACGCAGAGATTAATTTAGTGAGTACTGTCTCTCCTTCAAGCACGGTGTGATCGGCCGCTTGGGCAATATCCGCAAATTGGCTGTCTGTCATGTGTCGGTATTGGCGTTTGTGCGGTTGCCATGACAAACTTTTTTGTGTGAGAAGATAGTGAAACCCCCAATGGACGTGACACTTCTTACCATCGATAGTGATCGTTTTAGGCGTGCACGCACAGTTGACCAACCAATCCCAGGCGGTTTGCGAACCACGAAAGACCACGACCGCGTCATCGTTTTCCCGCCACAGCACCCGGATAATACATCGTCCCCATCGGTCATAAATATCACGCCGGCCATGGAGACTGAATCCATACTGGGTGTGATCAAAATAGGTAGGGTAAGAGGCACGACAGAGTATGGCGTATCGCTCATATTGATAGCGTTTTAATCGCTTCATACAAGAGCCTATTTCATGAGTATTGGACTCAGGCTACCGAAAAAACATGACGAAACAGCGAAACGGTCAATGAATAGCGCGCTCAATCACCGCGCTAATAATTGTTTAGGAAGGGTTCTAAATGCGTATCATAAGTGAGCGCTTGAATCGGGCCGCGGTGGGTGATTAAAAAGGCAGCATTCGTGCAATTACCAATCCCAATAATAACTTGTACCAACAGCCGTAAATCTCTTAACCAACGTTGCGTCTGCTCTTGACTCCAGTCTTCACGATATAGCCCCATATGATACTCAACCCACCAATAGGCGCCGCGAATAAATGCCTTCATTACCGACTCTGCCGCTAGGATCTGTTCAGCGGTACCAGAAAAGTCAAAATCGGGTGAGATAGGTTTGCCTTGCGTAAACGCGACATAGTTTCGACAGTGGCGAAAGAGCGCGAGCTGAAGTCCGGCTGCAGAATCATAGTGAGGGAGAGACAAGGTCGTGACAGGGAGATGTTTGATCGAGCGACGAAACAATGCCGCCGTGCGCTTACCGGGCATCAGATGCTCTATCGCGTAAAATAAATCCAAACTGATAAGCTGATTATTCAAGAGTACTCTTCACTATATTGGCACAACACACTTATCCTGCCTGAATGGGCGGCTCGAGTATACAATATCGTATACTGAATTAAAGCATTAACTGATTCGCTCCCTCAAAGGAAGGCGTTGACAGCGTTGCTCTGATAATTCTCACTTACTCTATGCCATAGCGCGCTTTTAGTGCAGATATCGCCTCTTGCTTATCGGATAGAAACTGATTGAATTCGTCGATGAGCTTGGGATGATGGATGGTGGAAAGCCGTCGAGTCCCTTTTTCATGGGGCAAGGTATCATCAAAGCGTACCGATCCTTTTTTAAAGCCCATTTGGTCAAGATAAAACTGTGCAACAGCGATATTGGCATAGCCGCCATCAATACGACCGCTGACAAGCTTCATCATCAAAGAATCATATTTGTAGCTCTCATTTAAGCGTGTTTGGCCCGAACGGATACGTGATTGATAAAGTTCAGGGGTAAAGCCTACGACGGTTCCTAGTCGCTGTAATTGGTCAATAGGTTGGCCATAGTTTTGGTCGATAACCATGACGCCGTCGATATAATCAACCACAGGCTCACTATAAATGACATTGACGCCTTTTTTGATGTCGCGATCCCAATCGGGACTATCTGGATATTTAAGATCAACGACACCATCGACAAAACGGGAAGGAAGGCTTGTGAGTGGTAAAGCTTTGTACACAAATCGATAGTGATGCGTGTTGGCGAACATATCGAGTAACTCGCGATTAAACCCTGAATAACTGCGATTAGAATATGCTGAAAAGGGATAATACTGAGAAAAGCTCTGTACGCCTACTACATAAGTCGTTTTGGCATTCACGGATACCGAGACACTCATAATCAGTAATAAAGCCCATAATCTTTTCATCGTTCCTATCCGACTTTCGTTGATTTTCCTCTTGTTATTGTAGACACAGAGACCGCACCTGTCTTTGCGTGCTCGGCTGTTATTTTACAACATCGACTTTCACTTATCCTTTTTTGGCACGCATAGCTGTCGATAAATCATTCGGTTATCGGTCACATTTTGCGCGTAAATATTTGAATGAACATTCGGTATGTTTTATTTTTTCACTTGGACTTTCAAATTTGATCAAATAACGATGAATAAGCATGAAATTGCGTCGCGGGCGATGCGGCAACATATTCTTTCAACCACATTGGAAATCGTTGGTAATGAAGGGCTTGCGGCACTCACAGCAACAAAGTTGGGTAAAAAAGCGGGGATCAGCAAAGGCGCGCTCTATCATCACTTTGATAATCTTGATGCAGTAAAGTATGCGGCTGTGGATGAGCTCATTTCGATGTTTTTAGCCGTGGCTGAGCCGGCTAATTTCGAAGACTTTGAAAGTTATTTAGCGGTGACAGGCGATACCTTATACCTGACCATGCAATGCGAGCCTTATGCGATGAAGGCGATGTATAGCTTCACGACTCAAGCATTATTTGATGGGCAATTTCGTGCGGCAATACAACGTTTTTCTCAGCACGGCTTAACCGAATATACCCGAGCAATTGAGTACTTTTATCAAGGGAAGATTCCGCAGTATCAGATAGATACGGCAATTCGGGTAGTGGACGCTTTCTTTCTCGGGGCGGGCTTACAAAGCTATTTATCGCAAGGCGAGGATCGGTTTCGTCAGAGTTGGGCGTTGTTCTCACAAATGTTATTAACCCAACTTGATGAAAAGTAGAGCGCCATCTCTGAGGTGAGGCGCTCTAGTGTGTCAAGCTCGGAACTATACTAGCTCAGCGTTGTGATAGACGTTTTGTACGTCGTCGCAATCATTAAGCATGTCGAGGAACTTTTCAAAACGTTCAACATCATCGCCACTGACCTCAGTATCGATTTGAGGGACAAAGGTGATCTCCTCAAGATCAATCGGCGTGTCGCCAAGAAAGTCGCTCAGCGCATTTTTCACTTTGAAAAACTCTGTATGAGGCGCGAAAACCGTAATCATCCCTTCGTCTGCTTCGATGTCGGAGACATCCACATCAGCCATGACCAGGGCTTCCAGCGTGCCTTCTTCATCTGTACCTTGAAATTGAAACACCGCTTGATGTTCAAACATATGAGACACCGCGCCCGGTGTACCAATTTTCGCATCATTTTTGACAAAGCATTGGCGAACATCCATGTAGGTACGGCTGTTGTTGTCGGTTAAACAATCAACAATCACCGCACAGCTACCAGGGCCGAATCCTTCGTACCGAGCCACTTCATAGTTCTCACCACCAGAGCCATTAGCTTTATCAAGTGCCTTGTCAATGACATGCCCAGGCACTTGATCCTTTTTGGCTTTTTCCATCAAGCGGCGCAGTGATAGATTACTCTCTGGATCTGAGCCACCATTTTTAGCACATACGTAAATCTCTTTACCGTATTTTGAGTAAACCTTAATTTTTGCGCCTTGGGTTTTGGCCATTGACGCTTTACGAACTTCAAAACTTCGTCCCATTGGGAATCTCTCTTAATAACGCTTTCGCAGATACGGGGTGATTCTATCAAGAGAGTGTTCCTTTGCACCAGTAAATGCACTGACCTTGGACAAAGTCAGTGCGATAGACACGAATCACACTCTCTTGGCGTCTAAATGGCCCTTGCCTGAGTCACCGGGCTTTGGCTTATTCTTGGCTTAAATGACTGGCATAGAGCTTAGGCCTGCGGTGCTTCAAGTTGGTGACTGAGCCTCGTTCATGCAGCATTTTGAGCTTATCAAGGTCAACATCCGCGAAGATCATCATCTCCGTGTTTGCGTTCGCCTCTGCGAGTGTCGCATCGTGAGGGAAATACACATCAGACGGTGAAAAGACCGCCGACTGGGCATATTGAATATCAACGTTATCGACACGGGGCAAGTTGCCGACACTACCACCAATAGCAACATAACATTCGTTTTCAATTGCGCGAGCTTGAGCGCACAAACGGACTCGAAGATAACCATTTTTGGTATCTGTCCAGAAAGGAACAAATAAAATCTGTACCCCTTGCTCGGCAAGGATCCGCCCTAACTCTGGGAATTCCGCATCATAACAAGTAAGAATGCCAACGCGGCCTGCGTCGGTTTCGATAACTTTTACTGTATCACCGCCATCGATCACCCAGTCTCGTTGCTCATGTGGCGTGATATGGATTTTGTACTGTTCGTCAATGCTGCCGTCTCGATGCATCAGGTAAGACACATTGTAGAGCTTGCCATCTTCGAGGACTGGCATACTCCCTGCGATAATATTGATGTTGTAAGTCACCGCAAGCTGAGAAAAGCGTTGTTTAATGGCTTGGGTAAACTCACTAAGAAAACGTATCGCCTCCACCGAGCGTTTATCTGGTGCAAGCCCCATTAACGGTGCACAGAAAAATTCCGGGAATAGGGCAAAGTCCGATTGATAATTGGCTAAAGAAGAAACAAAAAACTCGGCTTGGTTGAGCAGGTCGTCAACGGATAACACGTGGCGCATCTGCCATTGCACAACCCCGAGGCGCACAATGGTTTTATCAATATCGTGCACCGATGATGCGTCTTCCTCATAAAAGAAGTTATCCCACTCCAATAATGTTGCGTAACCTGCGGATTTATCATCTTCGGGCAAATAACGATTCATTAGCCGTTTGACGTCAAAGTCATTAGACAGCTGAAACGAGAGGATAGGATCGTGAATCTCTTTACGTCTTACCTTGTTAATGTAGTCAGTCACTGACACATCGGTATGTTTGTGATAACCAGGAATGCGCCCACCCGCTAGAATTGCCTTTAGATTTAATGCTTGGCAAAGATCTTTGCGCGCCTCATAGAGACGACGTCCCAAGCGGTGCCCGCGGTAGTCCGGATGCACGAACACATCTAACCCGTAAAGCGCATCACCTTTGGCATCATGAAACACTACGCCGTCGTCAGTAATGATATCGCTATAAGTATGAGGGAGAGAAAAACGGTTGTAAGAGACTTTGAGTGTGAGGGCAGCGGCGACGATTTTACCGTTATCTTCAATGCATATCTGGCCATCAGGGAAGGCCGTTACCAGTTGCATGATCGTGCTTTTTGGCCAAGCACCGCCGACATCTGGAAAGACGAGGTCCATCAACTCTGCTAAGGGTTGATAATCGCTAACTTCTATAACACGCAAGTTAAGTAGCGTGGCGGTGTTTTCATCCATTACACGTTCTCCTATTGATAGCTGAGCGACCATTATGACAAAGTTTGATGTCTAAGTTCACGTTTGTTGATTGCTGGATTTTCATCTTTGCAGGCTTACCGCTTCGCTGCGGAGCTCGCTATACAGATAACTGCTGAGTAAAAAGCCAAATAGCCAATAATGCAAAGACGATGGCCATAATTTTGTGTTGATAGCTTTGAATGTGGGTGTTGGTTAGCATCTGCTTGCCAAGTTTACCTACGATCGCGACCAGTATGATATTAAACGCAAGGCCGAGTGCATTAAGTAGAAGGCCGAGCGTTAATAGCTGAGTGCTCGATGATGCTTGTATCTGCTGTGAGATAAACTGCGGCAAGAATAAAACAAAAAAGAGTAACGCTTTAGGGTTGAGCAGGTTCGTCATCACGGCACGCTTATAGAGATAGCGCCCCATTTTTTGTTGATACTGTACCGCTTCGCTTTCAGCAGGTGATGCTCTCCACGTATCAATACTCATTTTGAGTAGATACGCTGCACCAACATACTGGAGAACCGTTAACGCAATCGGGGACATTGCAATCACGGCTGAAACGCCAGTGGCTGCTAATACGGTAAGAATCAGTCCAGAGGTAGCGTTGCCTAAACTCGCGGCAACACCGACCCGTCGACCATAGCTAAGACTCGCGCTAATAATTAATAACATATCTGGCCCGGGGACGAATAACAACGCGGCAACGGCTGTTAAGTAAACAGGAAGCAAATTAGGGTCGATCATAAACGAAGAACACTTAACCAAATAAAGTGCGGCATTTTACCTTCTATCTAGGCATTATCAATGATGATTAAACATTAGGCTGGTGGTTTATAAGGATAAGCTTGGTCAACTACGCGAAAAATACGCATAAAAATGCCCCCAGGTTGGAGGCATTTTCAAACTCACAATGTGTTGCTGCTAGGTTATGCAGCACGCACTGTCGGTTTTGGTGCGGGCTTTTCAATAAAGCAAGCGTGTAATGCACAGATAGCGGCATGGTAATACTTATCAAGGACAACGTATTGCACATCCACATCGCGCATTGAAGAGTGAGCCGCTTTAGGGTTGATCTCCGCATCAAGTAGCGCAAGCATCCCTTTACTCATTGTTTGGTTTGAGTCGATACGGCTGCCGATAACAGAAATCAGTGCGACCATTTCACCGGTAATCTTCGCTTTTGGATATAGCTTTTCAACCCGATTGATGACCTTATCTTGGCTCGCGGTCTTACCATCTAAGTAGTAAGTAATGGAGTTAGCGTTCATCTCTTTACTGATTAGCTGAACGTTCTCTTCACGAATGATTTCCATCACGTCGTAACTGACTTGATCACAATGTCCGACCATTGATTGGTCAAAAATGTGTAGCGCAAGCACTTTGTCACGGCCAGCAATGATTTCGATCTCATTGTCCTTTGGACGGTATTTGTGAGAGATCACCGTACCAGCATGCTCAGGTTCAAAGGTATTTTTAACGATCAACTCAATGCCTACAGCGCGCATGCCAGAGGCTGCGTTAGGATGAATCGCTTCCATACCAAGGTTTGCCAGTTGGTCAGCCACATCGTAGTTGCTGAGGCCCATTGGCTGTACACGTTCTGGACCGACAATGCGGGGGTCTGCACTGCTCAAATGGTATTCTTTATGAATCACGGCACTGCTTGCCTTGGTCAGCACTGCAATTCGGCTAAAGGTCATTTCACTGTAGCCGCGGTCGTAGGTCTTCATCAGACCTTCATCACAGTAGACGTAGCCGGTAACGATGGGCAGCTCATTGCTGAAATCAATGTCGTCCATCGCATTGGCGATGACTGTATTGAGATCTCCTTTACCTTCATCCGGATTGTCCCAGCCAGACAGGTCGACAAATCGTGAGTTGATGCCAACACTTTCAAGGAGCAGCGTCGAGTTGTGTGCACTATGTGCTTCACCAATTGACGACAGGAACTCACGGACTTGCGGCAAATAGCTTTCCAGAGAAAACTGCCCATAGTTACAGGTTTCGAGTATGCCTTCGATACAGCTATGCGCTTTTTCCATTCGCTGGCGAATAAAATTATCGGCGCGCTCACGAAAAACAGGGTCAGGGAACATGTTACTATTAATCAATAACATACGCTGTTCTAGCTCATCCATCGCATCACGCCATTTTGGATTGTTCGCGGCGAGTAAGCGATAAATGCCTGGTTTACCCGAACGCTTACACTCCAGCAATGCATCCGTGATGCCAGCGTAAGCAGAAACAACAAAAATTCGGTTATATGGGTTTGACGGGTACAAAAAGATGTTATCCATGACAGCGTCATAGGCTGACATCGACGTACCGCCGATCTTTTCAACGGTATGATTCATGTGAGCTCCTTGTGGGCTTTATGAACAAAAAGGTCGATTGGGTTTACAGGGGCAGCATCCCGCTGCCCCTTGACGGTTAATCGACTAATGGATAAACACCGTTTTCATCGTGTGTCTCTTTCCCTGTGATGGGCGGGTTGAACACACAGGCCATGACCATATCAACACCTTTATTTGCGCGTAGCTGGTGCTCGTCATGTTTATCTAGAATATACAGCGTGCCGGGCTTGATTGGATAAACCTTGCCATCGTCAGTCGTTTCAATCTCACCCTCACCAGACATGCAATAGACTGATTCTAGATGATTTTGATAATGGATATGCGTGTCTGTGTTCGCATAAATGGTGGTGATATGGAATGAAAATCCCATGTTATCATCACGTAGCAACATGCGTACGCTTTCCCAATTTTCTGCGACCACGCGGCGATCACTGTTTTGACATTCTTCTAATGTGCGGACAATCATGATTGTTCCTTATTATTTGTCTATTCGTTATGTCTTTATGATGCTTTTTTGAGCTTCTCTTTCTTGTACTGCTCAACGGACTTAACGAAAATTTGTAAGCCTTTCTCCATTTCAGCTTCACTGACGGTCAGCGGAGAGAAGAATTTAATCACTTCGTCTTCTGGGCCGGCTGTTTCGATGATCATGCCATTATCAAAGCACAAGCTGGTAATGTCGTCGGCAATATCACCGTTCTTACAGGCAATACCCTGCATCAATCCTCGTCCTTTGATGATCTCAAATAAGTCGCTATTTTTAGCAAGCATATCTTGCAGGACTTTGTTGAGCTGATCCGCACGCGCTTGAATATGGGTTTGGAACTGATCATCTAGCCAATAGGTTTCGATGGCTTCGGCAGCGGTCACAAAGGCATGGTTGTTACCACGGAATGTACCGTTATGCTCACCCGGTGCCCATTGATCTAGCTCAGGTTTGAGTAGAACGACTGCCATAGGTAAGCCGTAACCACCAATGGATTTGGACAAGGTCACAATATCAGGGTTGATGCCTGAAGGCTCAAAGCTAAAGAAAGTCCCCGTACGCCCACAACCTGCTTGAATATCATCGACAATCACCAGGATATCGTGTGCTTTACAGATAGTTTGTAAGCGTTGTAACCATTCATTAGATGCGGCATTTAAGCCACCTTCACCTTGAACGACCTCAAGTAATACAGCGGCAGGTTTATCACCACCGGTTAAACCGCTTGAAGCGTCATTAAGCATCGTCTCAAACAAGGTGAGACCATCAACGTTCGCATAGCCGTCATACGGAATACGCGTAACTGAATTATTGACTGGAATACCGCCGCCACCACGATGGTGATGGTTACCTGTCACCGCGAGTGCACCATAAGTACAACCGTGGAAACCATTAGTAAAAGAAACAATGTTTGAGCGCCCAGTCACTTTGCGAGCTAGCTTCATTGCCGCTTCCACAGCGTTGGTACCAGTAGGGCCTGTGAATTGGAACTTGTAGTCCAAACCACGTGGGGCCAAGATGTGATTTTTAAATACTTCGAGAAAGCGTGCTTTCGCCTCTGTATACATGTCTAGGCCGTGTGTAATGCCGTCTTTCTCGATATACTCGATCAGCGCTTTTTTCAGCGTCGGATTATTGTGTCCATAGTTCAGTGAACCAGCGCCGGCTAGAAAATCAAGGTAGCGCTTACCGTCTACGTCAGTCATCCAACAGCCTTTTGCGCTCTCAAATACAACGGGAAAGTTGTTGGCATAACATTGAACATTTGATTCCTGCGACTTAAAGATATCCATAACTCATCCTGTTATTTTTTGAGTGGAATTCGGAAAAGGTATTCGGTGTCGTGCTCACCGTTGAAATGCTCTTGTTCATCAAGGAACACCGAGCGTTGACCACCAGAGCCATAGAGGCGGTCTACCTTTTTAAACAGCGCCCAAGAACCGGCGTTGTCTTCTGTGATTGTGGTTTCGATGAAGTGAACGTTTTGCGCGACTTTGCGAGCCAGTAGCGCCTCAATCATCGATAGGGCAAGCCCCTCACCACGTGCTTTTGGCGACACCGCAACTTGCCAGACGAAAAAGGTGTCTGGCTGCTCAGGGCGGATATAACCGGAGATGAAGCCCTGCACATCGCCTTCTCGCTCTGCAACAACACACGTTTCTTTAAAATGCGTCGCCTGTAAAAAATTACAGTAAGCGGAGTTCACGTCCAGCGGCGGGCATTGCGTGATTAGTCGATAAATGTTGCCACCATCGCTGATGGCAGGCTTACGAAACACGAACTGCGTGTTAGATTTTGTCTGTTTACGGTCGAGTACTTCAGAATCCAGCACTGCCGTATCTGTCGTTTTTGATCGCCACATAATGTTTTGTGCTCTAACGAATTCGTTTTATATAATAGGCGATTGATTTGGTTTATCAACCCCGATTTTTTGTGTTTGGCCTGCCAATAATAATTAAGATGCTGATTTATAATAATATTTATATTGTTAAATTTTTTATTAAAGTAAGTGTTTCGAGGCGTAACATTTACTGGCCTAAAGGTGTGGGCAGGTTCCCAATCGATACGATGGCATGCTAAACAGACTGCTTTGGCTGTCTAGTGGATGGTAAGTTGCGGAAGTAGGGCAGACTCACAGCGCTGAGCAAGGCTGTGAGTCGGGATGAAAGTATTAAAGACCTTGTACCAGGAAGTCGCGATATTTCGTGTCTTCGTGAACCACGTGATGAATCCACCAATAGCGTAGAAATTTAAAAAACTCGGAGCGATAAAGCGTGGGATCGGCCTGGCACTGAAGCAGTACATATTGAGCCTGTCGCGCTAGGCGTTGATGGATGGCTGCATGCTCTTTGTATTTGGGGTAGGCGCGTGCTTCAAGAATGTCTTCTTCTAGCAGAAAATGCGCAGCAATATAGTCACGGAAACGTTGAGCTAAGGCATCGAAGTCAGCTTTGTCATCATCATCGTGATGGTAAGCAATGGCCTCGTAGGTATCGTTGATAATAGCCAACAATTGCTTATTGCTGTTATCCAATTCTTGATGACCGACTGTGTACTTCTCTTGCCAACGTATAAATTTACGATCTTTGGGCTCACTAGAGGGTTGCGGTGATGCCTTTACATCTCCTAGTGTATCGGGCGCTATCGGCGTCTCTTCTACAGGTTCGGTGATGCATTCGATTTGCTGTTGTTCTTCTTCCGTAAACACAACCGCACCATTGTGCTCGAACTCTGTCGATTTGGCCGGGTCAGACTGGTACATCTCGAAATAGAACTGTGGGGGTTTTTTCGCCTTGGTATGTTTGGACAGTTGCTTGACACGATTTTCAAGGTCTTGCTTTTTAACAGGTTTTATCATGAACGCGTCAACATCAAAGCGGATACACTCGCTGATCACGGCTTTAGAAGCGTTTGCGGTCAGAATAATGATGGGTGTGTCGTGGCGTAGATGATAGCGGCCACTTCGCATGAGACGTAACATTTCTAAACCATCGATAGGATCCATTTGTAAATCGGTAATGATAAGGCTCGGCTCGTCATGATAGGCGCGAGATATCGCCTCGGCGCCGTCTGCTGCGGTGATCACTGATTTAATACCGAGTGCCTGTGCCATTAATCCAATCGTGTCTCGGATCATCTCATGATCGTCGACAATCAAGCACGGAGATAGCATACGTCCTCCTGACAATATGATGTACTCACAGCCTAGTGGATAGCAACAAGAGCGTCTACTCGCATAGGGGCTGAATGCGATATCAATGTGGCTTAGTGTCATAACTTTAAATGACAGGTATAAAAAAAGGCGCTCTGATGAGCGCCTTTCTTCTTAAATTTGGTTTGGCTTACAGGCGAACGACGTTCGCAGCCTGTGGGCCTTTTTGACCTTGCTCGATATCGAACTCAACCTGCTGGCCTTCTGCTAGTGTGCGGAAGCCTTCACCAACGATAGCACGGAAGTGAACGAATACGTCTGGACCGTTCTCTTGCTGGATAAAACCGAAACCTTTTTCTTCGTTAAACCACTTAACGGAACCATTAGCTTTGGACATGGTGTCTCCTGAATATATTAACTAGGTGTTGCAGTGACGCGAGTGCCGTTAATCGACTCTATGGGCAAATGTAGCGAATATCTTCAGGACAACTAACTTTCCAGCCTAACGGTGGGGTGTTTCGATGTATCTATATTCAATTGCTGCATAAATTTCCGATTATTAAAGCTTAAAAACAGCTTCAACAGGACTACGCGTTGTTTGCGCGTTAGTTTGCTCATTTTCTGACACTCTATGTCAAGGTGTCAACGGTAATGAGCACCGCCAACCAACACGGTTGAACAGGTCTAAGAGTACACCCAAAAAAAGATAAGGTAAAATCCTTTTTCCAATGATATGGCCATCGTTGCGACAGGCTTTTACAAAAGTGGGATCACGCTCAGAGAGTCATGTCGTTCAATCGAGATAAAAAGAGGGGAAAAAGCGATCTGAGTGAGACGAGTGTCAAATTTACCATCGTTATCTGTCTTTCTACACTGACATTGGCGTATGCTTAAACTTCAGGCATGCAAGCGTTGTCGTCATGTCTGAGTCATTGTCACCCTCTATCAGCGTCGTGTTAGCGACAGTCATAGGATCCCTTAATGGATAACGTTTTTTTTGAAATATCGAGTTTTATTGGCGTGTGGATAGTACTGGCGATCTTAGTGATTGTCGTATTGCGCAGTGCCATTACGTTTGTGCCACAAAATACTGCCTATGTGGTTGAAAGGTTTGGTAAGTACTATAAAACGATGGAAGCTGGGCTCAACGTCATTGTTCCCTTTATCGACCGTGTGGCGTATACACGGACTTTGAAAGAACAAGCGTATGATGTGCCTAGTCAGTCTGCGATTACGCGTGACAACATTTCGTTGGGTGTGGACGGTGTACTTTATATCAAAGTGCTTGATCCCTTTAAAGCCTGCTATGGCGTGAATGATTATGTCTATTCCGTCACGCAACTTGCGCAAACCACCATGCGTAGTGAAGTAGGTAAAATGGAGCTGGATAAAACGTTTGAAGAACGTGAAAGCTTGAACATTGCCATTGTCTCGGCCATCAACGAAGCGGCTCAGCCTTGGGGTGTACAAGTGCTTCGTTACGAGATAAAAGATATTGATCCTCCACGGTCGGTGCTCGAAGCAATGGAGCGTCAGATGAAGGCCGAACGTGAGAAACGTGCCGTGATCCTTGAGTCTGAAGGGGCTCGTCAATCAGATATTAACGTGGCAGAGGGTCAGAAGCAGTCACGGGTTTTAGCGGCAGAAGCGGAAAAAGCGGAACAAATTCTGAATGCGGAGGGTGAAGCGCAAGCCATTCTAGCCGTCGCTCAAGCTCAAGCCGAAGCGCTTGAAATTGTCGGGACACGAGCTATCACCGAAGAAGGTCAAAAAGCGATTCAGCTTGATTTAGCAGAGAAAGCAATTCGCGCGAAACAGGCAATTGCCAAAGAATCGTCGGTCGTCTTGTTGCCTGATTCGGGCACGGGAGCTGCGAACGTGGTTGCAGAAGCGATGACCATCATTGAATCGCTTAACAAAACAAAAAGTAGTTAGGGTAAATACGTGAGTCACTATCTTGCAGAGTTAACTATTATCATTGGTTTACTGTTGTTAGCCGCTGAAGTTTGGCTGCTCGGTTTGTCAACGATTGTATTATTAGCTACCGGTTGTGCTGCGGTTTTAGTTGGGTTACTGGCCATGATCGGGGTCTTGCCCGAAACCGTGACCGCATTGTTTAGTGGTACTGGCATCGGCGCAGGATTACTTACCTTAGCGCTGTGGCGACCGCTTAAACGGTTACAGCATAAAGAACGTAGTCCGGACAATCGTCATAGCGACTTTATTGGACTGACCTTCGTCCTGACTTCACCATTAAGTCGCGAACAACTGTCGTCGGCCAAGTACTCTGGAGTGACATGGCAATTGCAACTTAGTGCTAACGCAGGGGATATTGTCCTGCAGCCTGGTGAGCAAGTGAAAGTGATCGGTGTGGATGTGGGCCGGTTTACTGTTGAGCCCGTTTTATCATCAACTGAGGGTGAAGCAGAAAATTGAGGATTAAAATCGGACGCGCTGAAACGTAAGCGCAGCGTCAATAAAGCGTGACCATAACAAACAAAAAGCTCGGGAAATCCCCCGAGCTTTTTTATGCTTATTGCTTAACTAAACGTGGCTTAGGCTTGCTTTAGTTGCTTTTTCAATTTTTTCAGCTTGCCTTCTTGTTTCGCAACTTTTGCTTTGGTTTTCTTGATCGATTTTTTCAGATCTTTCTTTGATACTTTCGCCATGATTTTCTCTCCTTAAGTATAGATTGCCGAAGCGTTTGCCACTGCAATACAGCTTCAATGCTGTGGTCGGGTGCCGGCAAGTTGCACCGTAAACTGGATGTTATGATTCTTTTTTTGTTTCGTGGTCTTTTAAAAATTGTTTAATAAACCGTCTGACTTCTCGAGCCGCTGAGGTATCAAGCTCGTCACATGTTTGCAGAAACGCATCACGTTGCTCACTATTGATTCGTATCAGTAATTGGCTGTCTTTTTTAACTTTTTCTTTTTTTGCCATGTCTTTTAGCCTATCGATTAGATATACAATGTATATACACTTATCTTGTATTTCCAGTCAAATAGATAAAAATGTGATCTGTTTAGTGTTCGAACCAAAATGCGGAGAGGGTAGTCATCAACCTAAACACGCTTCGCTAACCGCGCTGGCTTAGCGTTTAGCGCGATGGCATATCGTTGAATCGATAGGTAGAAAATTACAGTATGGACGTCTAAATGTCTTTACTGCTTGCGGCGAAACGCTTAGGCTAGAGATGTGGGTAACATAGGATGAGTGAGCCATGGAAAAGAAACAGAATCGTACGCAGCTAATCCATGCTGGACGCCAAAAAGGCTATACCTTAGGCGGGGTTAATCCAGTCGTACAGCGCGCTTCTTCAATCATTTTTGATTCATTAGCAGAAAAGAAACACGCGGTTGCAAATCGTCACCAACAAACGCTGTTTTATGGCCGACGAGGTACGACTACTCACTTCTCGCTGCAAGACGCAATGACAGAGCTTGAGCAGGGAACAGGTTGTGCGTTATTTCCGTGTGGCGCGGCGGCGATTGCTAACAGTATTCTCGCATTTGTTAAAACGGGCGATCACATACTGGTATCGGGTTCGGCGTATGAGCCTACTCAGGACTTTTGTGAGAAAATACTGGCCGACATGCAGATCGAGACCGAGTATTTTGACCCACTTGAAGGTGACGAGATTAGTCATCGTATCAAGCCGAATACACGTATCGTGTTCTTAGAGTCACCCGGATCGTACACCATGGAAGTGCACGATACGCCAGCCATTGTGCGAGCGGTTCGCAATCGCGCCCCAGATGCTGTGATCATGATGGATAATACGTGGGCGGCAGGTCGCTTATACCAGCCGTTAACACAGGGTGTCGATATTTCTATTCAGTCTGGCACCAAGTACATTATTGGTCATTCAGATAATATGCTAGGCACCGCCGTCGCCAATGCGCGCTGTTGGCCAACGCTGAGAGAGCGTGCCTACTTGATGGGACAAACCGTTGATCCTGACACTGCCTACCAGGCGGCGCGAGGACTGAGAACGCTCGATGTACGGCTAGCGCAACATCAAGAAAATGCGTTACATGTTGCCAACTGGCTGAATGAGCAGGCTGAAGTGGCGAAAGTGCTTCATCCCGCATTCACTGATTGTCCGGGGCATCGCTATTTTGCCCGTGATTTTAATGGCAGTAACGGACTGTTCTCATTCGTTTTTAAGGAACGTTTGTCCGATACGCAATTAGAAGCATTCTGCGACTCTATGAAGTATTTTAGCATGGCTTATTCATGGGGAGGTTACGAGTCTTTGTTACTTGCCAATCAACCCGAACAGCTTAATCGGATCCGGCCCGTGGCTAAAGTAAGTTTCAGTGGGACACTCGTTAGACTGCATATTGGTCTCGAACAGGTGGAGGATTTAATCGCTGATCTTGCCGCTGGTTTTGAACGAGTGAATAAGACGTAATCATATCTATTTTCGAAACACCTAGCTCCCGGACAACAGGGCGCTAGGTGATCACGATTCGCTATTTCGCCGTCACGTCTGAAACTGATCGGTCAGCTGGGTTAATGCGCTCGATTGATGGCTAAGCTGACCGCTTACATCACTGGTTGTATCGATAGCATCGGTCAGTGACTGACTGCCATGTTTGAGAGCGCGACGTTGCTCAGTAAGGTGTGCAATTTCTTTGTGTTGAGAATCGAGGGCTGCTTCAACTTCAGCGCTGAGTTGCTCCAGCCCTTGGAAAGTAGTGTGCATTTCACCAAGATAACTTTGTAGTCGGATGCTTGCTTGCTGGTTATCTGCACTGGCCGATTGTGTTTCTGATAATAGATGACTGGCGGTATCGACTTGACCAAGTAAGTCATTGATCCATTCTCGAATATCCCCTGTCGATTGTGCTGTGCGCTGAGATAGATTTCTCACTTCATCCGCGACAACCGCAAATCCACGGCCATGCTCCCCTGCACGTGCCGCTTCTATGGCAGCGTTGAGCGCGAGAAGGTTAGTTTGCTCTGCTATACCTTCAATCACATCCATAACACCGGCAATTTGGTTGCTCGTTTGTTTTAGCGTTGCCATGGTATTTGATACATTTTCAACCACCTTGACGCTGTGCGTTATTGAGGCTTCAGTAGCACGCATTTGGGTCTGAATCTCATCGTTGTCTTGGGATACTTTGCCGATATACTCGCGGGTATCATGAATAGCACTCGCGATTTCCGTGGTTGCGCTTTCCATAACGGTAAGCGATTGCGCGACATCGTTAACGTTTTGCCGTGTTTGCTGATTAATCGTCGCCACTTGCGTGCTTTGTTGGTCTAAGGTATCTGACTGTTGATCAAGCGCTGATGTTCGCGATTGTATATCGGTAACAAAGTGACTGAACTTATCGAGCAAGTTATTTGATGCGCGAGCGACGGCACTGACTTCGTCGTGATACTTGTCAGACAGACGTATTGAAAGATCGGAGCGATTATCAATATCCGTCAGCGAGGTCGCGATATCGTCCAAGCGTACAATGACGGTTTTGCGAAGCCAGGTCATTAAAATAAGTGCAAGGATCAAAGTGGCACCGCTACCGGCATACACAAAATTGGACTGCTGATGCAAGAAGAGGATCAATCCTGAAGCAGATGCCTTAGCATTATCCTGACGCTCTATTAGTTTTTCGCTAATCACTGATAGCATAGGATCAACGGCTGGGTAGAGATCGAAATCCACAAGGCGGCCTGCGTCATAAAAACTTTTACTTTCGACCGTTTTAGCGAGCTTATTAAGGTATTGATCAAACTTCTTTTTTTTATCTTTTTGTTCAGAACGCCAGTTTGAGAGAGAAGGATACTGGGACAACGCCTGCCAGCTTTGCTGATAGCGTTTATGGAGCTTTTCAAACTCAGGCGTAATTTCATTCCAAAACAACACTTGGGCTTTGATCTTTTGTGACAGATTCACTAAGTCTCGGTGATCACGCTCAAGCGCGAGTAATGCCCAGACTTCGGGGAGTTGTTGATTCACATATTCGGCTGAAGCATCCGCTGAGCGAGATGATATCCAAAGCGCGAGACTACCTAATCCTAAGGTCGACGCGATGAAGAGGGTAAAGGCGATCAATAATCGCTGACGTACACTCATATAACTTCCTACCAACTGCGAGTCCTGATATGCGCAGCAGGTTAGGGAGAAAGTGTTTCAATAAAATGACACTTGTCTCACTGTTATGATGACGAGAAGAGATACCTTTTCATTGGAGTGAAAATAATGCGCCCCAATAGGTAGGGCGCATTGATATAATTAGCTCGCTTTTTGGGGCGGGTTTGTGGATAACGTTTCGGTCGCGCTTTTTCCTGTTTCGCTGAGAATGTTGGCAACAGTCTGTCGTGAGAGATGCCCGATAAGCTCCCCATGATCGTCGAAGACGGGCAGTGGCCATTTCGACTCCAAGGTGTCTGGAATCACACTCTCGAGCAAAGAATCTTGATCAATCGCGGGAACATCCTCAAGTAAGCTAGCCTCGATATGGCCACTTGGATCTTTGTCACTCAGCGCTTTTTGGCTCAAGGTACCTTGGTAACCCTCCTCGGTAATGTAGTAGCCATAATTAACTTTTTGGTGGCGCATCTGCTGAATGGCATCACCAATTGTGGTCGCACTGATACGACAGATTTGCGGCTGCATCACGGTTTCAACGGTTAGGGCTCGAGCACGGTTGACGTCTTTAACAAATGCTTCGACATAGTCGTCTGCTGGTTGAAGTAGAATATCAACCGGCTCACCCACTTGTACCAGCTTACCGTCCCGTAAAATGGCAATACGATCACCAAGACGTAACGCTTCGTCGAGATCATGGGTAATAAAGATAATCGTTTTATGCAGCTTTTCTTGTAGCTCAATGAGTTGGTCTTGCATCTCACTGCGAATGAGCGGATCCAGTGCAGAAAACGCTTCGTCCATCAATAGGATCTCCGCATCCGTACACAAGGCCCGTGCTAAACCGACGCGTTGCTGTTGCCCACCGGATAACTGGGCAGGGTATTGGTCAGCATAGCCCTCTAAGCCAACCGTAGAGAGCCACTGTTGAGCCTTTTCATCTCGCAGTGCTTTGGCTTCTCCTTGAATGCGAAGACCAAAACCGACGTTTTCTTTGACAGTACGGTGAGGAAGCAAGCCGAATCGCTGGAAAACCATCGACATTTTATGACGACGAAATTGCTGCAACTCTTTTTGTGAGTACTGCATTATATCCGTGCCATCAATGCGAATTTCACCTTCTGTCGGATCGATCAAACGATTGAAATGGCGAATCAGTGTTGATTTTCCTGAGCCAGATAAGCCCATGATGACGAACACTTCACCGCGCCGAATAGACAGATTGATGTCACTAAGTCCGATAGTATGTCCTGTTTCTTGTAGCAATGCGTCTTTGCTTTTACCTGCTTTAACATCGGGCATGAGCTTACGCGGATGGTTGCCAAACACTTTGTAAAGACCGTGAATTTCGATCAAGGTGTTCGGCTCAGAATCAGTCATGATCACCTCCCTTTAAGTGCTGCTGTGATCGCTTGGCATAGCTTTGCGAGACGCGATCGAAAATAATAGCAATCACGACGATCGCGAGGCCATTGAGCAGGCCCAAGGTGAAATATTGGTTAGTGATCGATTTAAGAACGGGTTGACCCAAGCCAGATACACCGATCATCGAGGCGATCACGACCATGGCGAGTGCCATCATAATCGTTTGATTAATGCCGGCCATAATAGTGGGCATTGCCAGTGGTAGCTGAATCTGAAAAAGACGCTGAACGCCATTGGCGCCATACGCAGTCGCTGCTTCAAGCACATCTTTATCGACCAGCCTAATCCCAAGGTTCGTTAAGCGGATGACCGGTGGAATGGCGTAAATCACGACGGCAATGACCCCCGGAATTTTACCAATGCCCAGTAACATCACGACAGGAATTAAATAGACGAAAGCGGGCATGGTCTGCATGATATCAAGGAGTGGCGTAACCACCGCTTGGGTCCGATTGGACTTCGCCATCGCAATCCCGATAGGTACACCGACACCTATCGCGACAAGCGTACAGACCAAAATGATACTCATGGTGCTCATGGTATCTTCCCACATCCCTAAGTAAGCAATTAGAGTGAAAGAAACAACCACAGCCGCAGGGAGCTTCCAAGAGCGACTGGCGAGATACGCGATACCGGCAAGTACTGCAATCACCAGCCACCAAGGTGTGGCAAGGAGTAAGTCTTCGAACCAAACAAGAAAGTGGAGGAGGGGGGCAAAAAAGGCTTCGATACCTTCGCCATATTCGCGAGAAAAATTCCGATAGGCACCATCCAGTGTTTGTCGGATGGTGAGCAGATCGCGTCTGCTCATTTCTGGCACATCCGTTAGCCATGAAGTCGCCATTGTTATTATTCCTATACTGCTAAAAGAAATCCCGCACAGTGGCAATACTGTGCGGGTTATTGAGTTACAACGCGTCTTTTACTTTGCTCGCCACATCATTTGGCACCCACTGGGTCCAAATGTCTTCATGATTAATTAAAAAATTGATCATCGCATATTCACCGTCAGCCTGGTTATCTTCCATCCATGCCAGTAATCCATTCATCTGGTCGTTGGTAAAACCACGATTTTCTATATAGGCCATGGCCTCGGGAGCTCGTTTAGCAAAGCGTTCTGTCACGACAGTCTCAACATCAGCGGCTGGATACATTGTTGCTTTCGACGTTATGCACTCGTCAGATGTAATACATGACTTATAGTGCTCGACATCCGTACCCGTTTCGAAATCGACTTTAACCATTTCATATTTGCCTAACACGGCCGTCGGTGCCCAGTAGTAACCAAACCAAGCTTCTTCGCGTTCATAAGCTTTGGCAATGGAGCCGGCTAAGCCAGCACCGGAGCCAGGGTCGACAATTTCAAAGCCACTGTCGGCGAGATTCAATGCTTTAAAATTATTTTCCGAGGTAATTTGGCAGCTCCATCCCGCGGGACATCCGTAAAAGGCTGCTTTTGACGGATCTTCGGGATGAGGGAAAAGATCGGCATTGGCTTTAACGCCCGAAATGGTTTTAAGTTCGGGGTGCTGATCGACCATGTATTTAGGGACCCAAAATCCCTCTTCGCCGCCTTCAACAAAGGCTTGTCCTGCATAGCGTATACGTCCTTCGTCAATACCTCGCTGAAGGCCTTCACGCATGGAGTTACTCCAAAACTCCGGTGCAATATCGGGCTCGCCTTTTTCTATCATGGATGTGCCGGTTGGCATGGTATCACCAGGTACGAGTTCAGCATCACAGCCGTAGCCATGCTCTAAAATAAACTGATCAATGTTGGCAATCAGGCTCGCTGAATTCCAGTTCATATCGGCAATCGTGACGTTGCCACACCCATGGTCATCGGCACTGGCCGGGACTGCAGACAGCGTTAATAGGGCTGCAGAGAGTAGTCGTTTGTACATAGTGCTTCCTTTCTCTTTTATACATTCGTCATGAATAATATTAGACCACTAATGAAAATGTTAGCGCCTACTGTGCGATCTATATCTCATAAATACTGGATATTTTAGGAGTATACGTATTCAACCCCTAGATCTTCACGCCCATTACTTAGAGATCTATTTTCTTTCTACTTGATTAACGTTAAAAAAGATCGAAAGTCTGAACCGCCGGCTGCTTGTTGCCACTCAAACAACAAGGCTTCGACCAAAGTGATCCAGGCGCCATGTTGCTGCATCATTGCAATTCCGGTGTGGTAATGAGACGCGTCACAGGATGAGGTTGCATCCGTGACTAGGTGAACGTGATAGTGGGCTCTGAGTAGATCGCAGGCTGTTTGATAAACACAAATATGGGTTTCGATGCCACATAGGATGACTTGTTTACGGTTAAGATCATCGAGTCGTTTTTTAACATCGGGGTTTGCGTAAGCACTAAATGTCTGCTTGGCAATGGGCGTATCCGTTGGGATTAACTCAGCCAAACTCTCAGTGGTCGCGCCGAGCTTATCGGGCAGTTGCTCGACCCACACCACGGGCACATCAAAGTACTGACAGGCACGCATTAGTTGGGCCAGCTTTTGGTGTAGTGCTTCGCTGCCTGTTACCTTTTGTGCCAGTTTGCCTTGTACATCAATCAACAAAACGACCGCATTCTCAGTATTGATCATTGTTTTATCCCCCTGTTTTATCACGCAAATAAGCATAGCACCTTCTCGCTATGGCGTTGTCTTTTTGAGCGCTAATACATTTTTCTTACTATTAAGATACTTGATGTCAACTAACATAACAGCTACTGTATCTTTACGTGAAGATACATAGAGAAAGGTTATGCATTATTTTATCGCTATTCTTGCCCCGATTTTTTGGGGCAGTACTTATTCAGCGGTTGCTCTGTTTCTGGGGGATCTTTCCCCTTATTGGATGGCAGTATGGCGAGCATTGCCAGCAGGCCTGTTAATGCTGATGATCAGTCGACGTGGTTTACCTTTAAGTTTGCCGAGAATGCTTGCTGTAAGCTTTTTTAATATCGCAGCTTTCTTTTTACTGCTTTTTATTGCCGCTTATCGGCTACCCGGTGCTATCGCTGGGACTTTAGGCGCGACCTTACCTTTGGTACTGATGCTGCTTCAGTGGTTAACAGAAGGGAAACGGCCTCAGCCTAAACTACTTGGGCTGGCGATTTTAGGGCTTTTCGGCGTGGTATTATTATTGAATCCATCTTCCAATATCGATTGGATAGGGGCCGGTGCCATGTTACTTGCCACATTTTTTGTTGCTCAGTCGACACTATGGATGAAGCGCTGGGAAGCGAAAGACATTTTTGGATTAACCGCTTGGCAGTTAGTCCTTGGTGGCATCATGCTTATTCCTTTTGCTTGGCTCTTTGCGGGGCCGCCAAAGGCGATAACCATGGAGGCCGTACCAGGACTTGCTTGGGTTATTTTACTCAATACTGCTGTCGGTTACTGGGCCTATATTCGCTCGATCACTGTACTTGGCCCAAATCGTCAATCTATCATTATGTTTCTTAACCCGCTTACGGCAGTAACCCTTGGTGTACTGTGGATCAATGAAACGTTACAGCCGTTACAGTGGTTAGGTATTGCGATGATTTTAGCGTCATTGGTGTTGATGAAACTCACGGATAAACGAAAGAGTCAGTCGCCTAAACAAGCCGTTGCCGCCACACCTCGATAGTGGCGACGGAAAGCGAAACGAGAGTATGGATGTTAATACCGATAATGCACGGTCCAAGATACGTAGCTATAGGTGTCATCGGTAGCTTGCTTATAGTCTTTCGTGTGTACAACAACACTGATATCTGTGCCCCAGCGAGGCTGGTAAAATGCTAGCCCGGTAGCGGCACTTGCTTGCCAGTGGGTCATATCGATGTCGGCATTCTCTGGCGGTTTATCGCCATTGATGGTGATGTCATTGGCCCGATATCGGCCTTGCATCGCGGCATAAAAGAACGCGCCCTGTTCGCTTGCGTCGAACAAACGGCTGTCTAAATGGCGGCCTGGCTCGAAGCTAATGCCGCCAAAGGTATTAGCCAGATCAAGACCAATACGATAACTCAATCCTGTAGAGAGTTCGCTGCGGAAGTTCCCGATATCGGCACGTCCAGTCACTCCCCATTCTTGGTTCTCGCTACGGTGCAGGAGCTGGTGGCGTTCATAAGCAAACTGCGCCACTGGCGTGTTTTCTACTTGGTAGTCCCATCCTTTTGGGTCGGGCGAGTCGATGAGGTCATGAACGTAAGATTGTCCTTCTTCAGTTTGCGATGCGGGACCAACCATTCCGAGCATAAATGACCACTTATCGACCCGCTCTGATGTCTGCTGATAAATGCCAGGCTCGATAAAAATCAAACCGGCATAGGGACGTTCATTGGGATGGGGCGTTTCCCATTCAATATCGTTGGGCGTCCACATCATTTGTCCAACATCGATGCTCCAGCTTTGGCGTGCTTGTTCGTTAAGCGGTAGCTGTTGAGCAAACCAACGAATGGGCGTGACAGCGGTGGTGGTGACATCATCGGACCAATCCGCATGCCAGTGCGCATAAACACCACTGGTGTATTGATTATCAACGCCTAACGGACTGTCGTTTTCAATTGTTACACCGACCCCCGCGCTAAAAGCCGCTGTAGGTGCCAGCAGTAGTGTGGGAAACAATAAAATAGCGCCTGAGATCACGCGAGATGGTGTCATTCATATCCTCATTGAGTTGCATCTTTAATGCGAGGCTTTCAGTATGAGTAAAAAATTAGGCTGATACTAGATAAGATAAGTCAATATCTTGTGAAAGTGTTGTCATCCGCCAATCAACGATGAAAAGGAACCGTCAAGATGTCAGTGTTTGTAACCCCTGAATGGCTCGCTCAGCGCCTCGATACCGTCGTTCCTGTCGATGCTAGCTGGTTTATGCCAGATGTATCCCGAGATAGCTTCCAAGAGTGGCGCCAACGGCGTATTCCGGGTGCCGTCTACTTTGATTTCGATAATACAGTCAAAGATCAATCCTCCTCTTTACCCCATATGTTACCGGATGAAACGAGTTTTGCGCGACATATGGGAACGCTAGGTATTGCCTCGCAAGACACGTTAGTAGTCTATGACACGCAAGGCTTATTCTCTGCCGCTCGCGTGTGGTGGATGTGTAAAGTGATGGGCCATCGGGATGTATTTATTCTTGATGGCGGATTACCTGCTTGGATGGCATCAGAGGGGCTGATAGATAATACACCGCCTCAGCCGCGTGTCGAGGCAACTTACCACGCCGATTTTAAAGCGTATCGTTACATTGATGGCGACACGCTGGCCGAAAAGCTGGCCGCAATCAATGTGATTGATGTCCGTCCTGAAACACGATTTTATGCACAGGTGCCAGAGCCTCGAGAAGGTATACGAAGTGGTCATATGCCCGGCGCTATTAACCTACCTTTTAGCGAATTGACGGATCCGCGCGGTTTTGTGATCAGTTCAGACATCGCACGTAACATCGTTTTACCTCACCTCAGTGATACACGTTTGAACGTAGCAAGCTGTGGTTCAGGCGTGACGGCTTGTATCTTAGCCGCGGTGGCCGAGCACTATTTTGCTTATCCGCTTGCGGTGTATGACGGCTCTTGGACGGAGTGGGGTGGCCATCAATCTTGGCCTGTTGTCCGGGAAGATTAAAATCTATGCAAACGCGAAGGCGGTAAGTGGCAAGATTGACTTGATAGTGATCTATGTCACTATCTAGCCGGTGGGCTAATGATATATCGATACATATAGTAATATTAAGTTACACATTAGGCGGTTTTTGCGCATAAAAACCGCTAGCGAATGGCAAAGTATTGGAATCTTGCCATGGTTAAAGAGCAGTGAAGCTTTTTACCGATTTTAATCAAATGCGTTAACGATGACACCTAGCCACAAATAGCGGAGTGCCACTTGTCTCAAAATCTTGCCACCGTCAGCCGTCGCGCGCTATTACCCGAGCGTATTGCAAGCCTTATTGATGCACTATCTAGTGGGGTGTACGAACGCGAGCACACTATCAAAATGTGTCTATTGGCCGCACTCGCGGGTGAAAGTGTGTTTTTACTCGGCCCGCCAGGCATTGCCAAAAGCTATATTGCGAAACGTTTGATCGAGGCGTTTGATAACAGCCAATTTTTTGAATATTTAATGACGCGCTTTTCGACACCGGAAGAAGTGTTTGGCCCGCTTTCGATTCAAGCGCTAAAAGATGAAGGCAAATACGTACGCCTAACCGACGGCTATCTACCCAATGCTGATGTGGTATTTTTGGATGAAATATGGAAAGCCGGACCTGCCATTCTTAACACTCTTTTAACCGTTGTGAATGAACGCACTTTTAAAAACGGTGAGCATGTTTATCCTGTCCCTATGCGCTTGTTGGTTACCGCGTCCAATGAACTGCCTGATCCCGATAGTGGCCTTGATGCGCTCTATGATCGCATGTTACTCCGCGTTTTCGTCAATCGTATCCAAGAGAAGAAAAACTTCAAACTGATGCTTACCGAGCCCAGCCAGGACGAAGTGGCGGTGGCCGATAAGTTGAAAATTAGCCATCAAGAATATCAGGATTGGCAGACCATTATTCCCACCTTGGGTCTGCCGGATGCGATATTCGAAAAACTCTACACACTAAAACAGCGGGTAGAAAATGCCGGCAGTGAACAATCACAATTCGACCCAGGTGAACTTTATGTGTCCGATCGCCGGTGGAAAAAGGCGGTGCGTTTGCTAAAAGCGGCCGCTTTTTTCAATGGTCGTGATGAAGTCGCCCCATTGGACTTATTGTTACTGGAAGACTGCCTATGGCATAGCCCAGAATCGCGTGATGTGGTGAAAAACGTGATGCAGGCATTTGCCAAAGAAGTTCTGTTCGATCAACAAGAAGTGCTTGCCTTGCTCGATGACGTCAAAGTGGCGTTAGAAGATATTGAGCAAGACACAGCTGAAGCGCTGACCTATCGACAAGACACGGCCAACGCTGGGCTCACGCGCAAAGCGATGATTGACTTGAGCCAGTCGCCTCGCTTCACGGTCAACCAAAGTCGAGATTTGGTTCGTTTTGTTCTACTTCGAGCCAACCCATCGGTTTCAGAGCAAGAAAAAGGTGACAGTCGTTGGGTGTATCTTGATGCGGCTGACATTGAGAAAAAGTTGAAAACAGGCAGCACAGACTTGTATGGCTATGTGAATAAAAATAATCACCTGTGTCGGCTCACTTTGGAGTGGGATGCGCAGCACGCCTTAGTCATCAAAGACATTGCTAATCGGCCGGTGCCTATGGCCCTGGTGGGCGTGAACGATCCGAGCGAGGAACAGCTGACCACGTGGACACAACAAACAGATAATGCGCTTGAACAATTGCAGCATGCGCAGTTTTTAATTCGTCGCGCGCGCAGTCAGCTCAATGCTGGGTTGCCCCATTTATTTGCGCAACCGGATCTGCTTGAAACCGCGTCAGCGAGTTTGGTCGACGTCGAACATGAGGTCAAAACGCAGATTAATAACCTAGAGCGCCAAGTTAATCGTTTAGCGCGCTTAGGTGAGTTCTTCTCAGGAGCCAGTGATGCTGAGCGCTGAGAGCCTGAACATGGGGTTGATGCTCGCCGAGTCTGGGTTACTGGATGCGGCGATGACAGAGTTGATGTCTCACCCCCAGTTACTTGTGTTGACAGAACGAAGCCCAGCGATTAAGCGAGCAGTAAAAAAACAGCTTCACCGCTGGCGGGGGCAAACAAAGCGCAAACTGGTTCAACAAGGGTTGTCAGCCTCTCTGAAGCAAGAAATTCAATACTACGAGCAGGCCACCGAAAAAACCGCGCGCGCGTTTGAAAAAGACATTGATACTTTACTAAGCCACTTAAAATCTGTTTCTTCTTTCTATCCGCAGGCAGAAAGGCTCGCAGCCCATCAAGCTCAACATGCTGATCCTATGTTTCAGTCGTACTTTTGCAACAAATGGCACGCGCATTTAAAAGCGGAAATACAAAAAAACCAGTCCGACAGTGTTGAATCACAAAAACAAAAATTACTCGACGATCTCTATCGCCGTATCTCGACCTATCAAAAAATGAATGGCGTGGATCAATCGGGTGATATCAGCAAAGTGGGGCGGCTATGGGATATGGCGGCCAGCTCGCTTTCCCAGCAAGACGTCACCTTACTTAAACGGTTTATTACTTTTTTAGAGAAGAACCCAGAGCTTCAGGCGATTGCCGAACAGTTAGGGCGAATGGCAAACCATGTTGATGCGCAAGGGCCCAGCGAGCAGCCGACGGAAACGCTAAAAACCGTGCCGGAAAAGCAAGTTGATGTCCCTGATGACATCACCGGCATCTGCCAAAGTGATCGTGTTGACCGTCTCTTACCCAATGAGGCGGTATTGCTGGCTGATCCTGCGCTCGAGGTTGTTTTTTATAAACAGCTTGTCGATAAACAACTGCTAAATTATCAAATGACGGGCCAAGCCCATCGCCGGAAAAAAGTAGAGACGTATGCCCCCAGTCAATCCAAGCCAGAGCAAAAAAAGGGACCCTTTATCATAGCCGTCGATGCCTCAGGCTCGATGAGTGGATTCCCAGAGCAATGCGCCAAAGCACTCGCCTATGTATTGATGCGGATTGCCGCGACCGAGCATCGTGATTGCTATGTCATGCTCTTTTCCACTGACCATATCAGCTACGAGTTAACCGGTGAGCGCGGTTTGCAAGAAGCGATGAGCTTTCTTTCATATCGGTTCCACGGCGGGACAGATATGGCACCTGTGATCGAAAAAGCGCTTAATCTGATGGCCGGTGAACGCTATCAAAACGCCGATCTAGTGGTGGTGTCGGACTTTATTGCTCCTAAGCAGTCCGAGACGATGATCGAAAAGATCGATGCATTGAAGTTAAAGCAAAACCGTTTCCATGCGGTAAGCTTATCCAAATATGGCAACCCTGAATTAATGGCCATGTTCGATCACTGTTGGCGTTACCAGCCCTCATTAGGAGGACGCCTGATTAATCAGTGGTGGCCGAGCAAAAATAAGTCATAGAAAATAGATGACTAGGCGCTTATATAACAGCAAGCGCCGTAGCAAGTTAACCGAGTAGCAAGCTGTCGTCGGCGAGGGTTTCGCCGCGCACTTTGTTGAACATGTCTAAAAGATGTGGCACGTCCATATTTTTGCGCTCATCACCATGGACATCTAGCACAATGTTACCTTGGTGTAGCATTACGGTTCGATCACCGCATGCCAGTGCGTCTTTCATCGAGTGCGTGACCATCATGGCAGTGAGGTTAAACTCATTGACGATAGTTTTGGTTAAATCAATCACGAACGCGGCCATGCGTGGATCCAGAGCGGCGGTGTGTTCATCGAGCAATAAAAGCTTGCTGTCTGACAGGGTGGCCATCACCAAACTTACGGCCTGACGCTGACCTCCAGACAGCAGACCAATGCTATCCCCTAGTCTATCTTCTAAACCTAACCCCAAAATCGCAATGCGCTCTTGGAACAATTTACGACGTTTACTCCCAAGCGCACGTGACCAACCGCGCCCTTTACCTCGCCGATAAGCCAGCGCCAAGTTTTCTTCGATGGTTAACGACGCGCAGGTACCCGCAAGTGGATCTTGAAATACGCGTGCGGCAAGGGTGGCGCGCTGATGCACAGCCTTCTTGGTCACATTAATATCGTCAATCATAACTTGGCCGCCAATCATCGGCGTTTCACCGGTGACGGCGCCCAGTAAGGTTGATTTGCCTGCGCCATTGGAACCAATGATGGTGACAAACTCGTTTTCGGGAATGGTTAAGCTTACGCCGCGCAGAGCACGGTTTTCGAGGACGGTCCCTGGATTAAACGTGACCTGAATATTGTTCAACGAGATCATCCTGACACCTCCGCCTGTTTTGCGCGTTTGGACTTTTGATACTGTTGGCGCATTTTGGGAGCGATCAATGCCACGGCAACCAGTACCGCGGTAACCAAGTTGAGATCAGAGGCTTGAAGACCAAACATGCCACTCGATAGTGCAAAGCCGACGGCGAGGCGATATAAAATGGAACCCAGAATCACCGCCACAACGGCGACCCAGACTTTACGTCCAGGCAGTAATGTTTGTCCGAGGATCACGGCGGCGAGACCGACAACAATGGTCCCTACGCCAGAGGTCACATCGGCAAAACTATTGGTTTGCGCAAATAATGCACCGGCAAAGCCAACAAAGGCATTTGAAAGGGCGAGACCAAAATAGGTGTACATCGCCGTGCTGCCGCCTTGTGCTTGAACCATTCGCGCATTAACGCCCGTTGCGCGTAACCCCAAGCCAAAATCACTGGCTAATAAGCGGATCACGAGTAGCCCACTGATAATCACTAATACGCCCACGACTAAGGGACGCAAATAGACGGGTGCAATACCGAGTGATTCAAATGGCGTTAGGATGGTTTCCTCGCCGAGTAAGGCAATATTGGGTCGCCCCATAATACGAATGTTTACCGAAAATGCGGCAATCATGGTCAAAATACTGGCGAGCAAGTTGAGGATGCCGCACTTTACAGTGAGAAAAGCAGTGACTAATCCGGTGATGCCGCCAGCCAAAATCGCCATTGCGGTCGCAAACCATGGGTTATAACCCGCCACGATCATAGTAGCGGCAACGGCGGCGCCCATCGGGAAACTGCCGTCAACCGTTAAATCGGGAAAATCGAGTACACGAAAAGTGAGATAGACACCTAGCGCAACCAAGCCATAAACTAGGCCGACTTCTAGGGTGCCGAAAAACGCAATTGCCGTCATTTACTACTCCTAGATTGAGCCTAACTACTCTACGATTCGTGAGGCGCGATCCAAGATAGAAGCTGGCACGTCGATCCCCAACTTGTCTGCAGCCGAACGGTTCACGGCTAAGTCAGACCCTTCCGCAACTTTGGCAGGTAGAGATGAAATCGGCTCGCCGTCTAAGATGGCCGCAACATAGTCCGCTGTTTGCACCCCGACGGAGTAATAATCAAAGCCAAGTGCAACGACCGCGCCATTGGGGATATAGGACGTCGATCCACCTAGGACAGGGGTATCTGCTGAGTTTGCAGCGGCCACTAAACCATCAATCGCACTGGCAACAGTATTGTCTGTTGGCGCATAGATAATATCGGATTGGGTGGCAACAACTTGCGCAGCAGATTGCACATCTGCGCTTTTCAATGCCGTGCCTTCGATCACTTTTATCCCGTGCTCTGCTGCCGCGTCTTTTAACAGATCAACCAATGTCACTGCGTTCGCTTCACCGGGGTTATAAACCACTCCAATCGTCGACAGGTTGGGAAGCAGCTCTTTGGCCAGCCCCACATGCTGGGCAACAGGAGAAAGATCAGATAAGCCGGTGACGTTACCCGTTGGCGCAGCCATATCTTTCACTAATTTGGCGCCGATAGGATCTGTTACCGCCGTAAAAATGACGGGTACGTCGCGTGTTGCAGCCGCGAGCGCTTGCGCTGATGGTGTCGCGATACCGACTAAGACGTCAGGTTGTTCTCCAACATATTGACGCGCAATCTGCACCGCAATTGCTGGATTACCTTGCGCAGTTTGATATTTAAACGACAAGTTGTCACCTTGGATATATCCTTTCTTCTCCAAGCCATCAAGCAGACCGTTGCGGGTCGCGTCAAGAGCGGGGTGCTCAACGATTTGGGATACGGCGACGCGAGCGGTCTCGGAAAATGCGAATGGTGCATGCCCCAGTGATAGGACCGCTGCACATATAACGGCAGCAATTTTCAGTGTTTTCATGGTGACTCCCTTCTTGTTACTCACACATCCTTGCGCAACCGCGGCGATGCAGTTGCGATGTTGTCTATTTGTTATTGTTAGTCGAACAGCGTGCGATGGCACATTTCGTACACTTTTTTAAACCTAGTCGATTTTTGCCAGAGATAACAGCGAACATCGACTAGTAAATTGATATTATTAATCTTGACAGTAGAGAATGTCACTTCTTTTTTGTGATTTCATCATGGTTATCAATAGACGTTATCGCCATATTTGTTAATATTATGTTCGTTTTTGTTCTGTGGTGACCTAAGACGACAAAATAAACAATTATCGTTCGGAGTGAATGCCACAGAGCGCGCTGTTTGTTATATCAAAAATAAGGAAATAAAATTTGGAGGCTCAAGGATGAAGCGTTTGGTTGCGGCGTTGGCGGTAGTGTCGCCAACGGCTTTTGCCGCTACAACAGGCGAAGGACTGGATCTCACCCAGTCATGGGTAGGGTATGTGTCTTTGGCAATCTTTGCGGTTGCTTACAGCCTAGTCATGTTGGAAGAAAAGCTCCACTTAAGAAAATCAAAGCCTGTATTGTTAGCCGCGGGGCTGATTTGGTTACTGATCGGGTTTGCATATTCACAATGGGGAAATATGGCACCGGCGCATGCCGCGCTTGAGCACAACTTGCTGGAGTACGCAGAGTTGTTGCTTTTCTTGCTGGTGGCAATGACCTATATCTCGGCGATGGAAGAGAGGCGCCTGTTCGATGGATTAAAGGCATGGATCTTAAGTAAAGGCTATGACCTAAGAACCTTGTTTTGGATTACTGGGGTACTTTCTTTCTTCATCTCGCCGATTGCTGATAACCTCACAACCGCACTGCTGATGTGTACCATTGTGTTGAAAATTGGGGGCGACAATCCACGTTTTGTAAACCTCGCGTGTATCAATATTGTGGTTGCAGCGAACGCCGGCGGAGCGTTTAGTCCCTTTGGTGATATCACCACCTTAATGGTTTGGCAGGCGGGCAAGGTTACTTTCACCGAGTTTGGTGCTTTGTTTATTCCATCTGTTGTGAACTACGTGATCCCAGCTTTTATCATGTCACGCTTTATTCCACGCACTCAGCCGGACGTGATGCAAGAATATGTCGAGTTAAAGCGTGGCGCTCGACGAATTATGGTTCTGTTTTTGCTCACGATTGCAACGGCAGTTGCCTTCCACGGCTTGATTCATTTCCCGCCGGTCATGGGCATGATGATGGGCCTCGCGTATTTGCAGTTCTTTGGTTTTTACCTGCGCCGAACGTTACCACGTTCTTTGGCGCGGAAACGGGCGATTGCTGAAGCCAAAAATGATGAAGCCGCGCTGAGTCGTCTCGGTTCAGTGGTCCCGTTTGATGTCTTTCGCCGTATTTCCCATGCAGAGTGGGACACACTGCTGTTCTTTTATGGTGTCGTGATGTGCGTGGGTGGCTTGAGTTTGATTGGTTATCTGTCGCTGGTGTCGAATGTGATGTATTTAGAATGGGATCCGATCTGGGCCAATACACTTGTCGGTGTGCTATCGGCGGTGGTGGACAACATTCCTGTTATGTTTGCGGTATTAACCATGAGCCCTGAGATGTCACACGGTAACTGGCTGTTAGTTACGTTAACAGCGGGTGTGGGGGGGAGCTTGTTGTCTCTTGGCTCTGCGGCCGGTGTCGCGCTGATGGGGCAAGCGCACGGTAAATATACCTTCTTTGGGCACTTAAAATGGGCGCCGGTGATCATGTTGGGCTATATCGCAGCGATTGGTGTGCATTTAGTGCTCAATAGCCACTATTTCCATATTCAATAAGCCCGCGTTCTGTTCTAGAAAAACCTCGTTGTAAGCAAAAAACGCCGGTCTTAAACGACCGGCGTTTTTATCGTCGATAGCATGGGTGATTGAATGGCCGATACTACGCCGTCAATACAGGGACGCCGTTAATACAGGTACCAGGCCATCAATACAGAGTTAAACCACCATCGTGGGGCAATGTGCCCGCCCTGCCACACGGTGAGACACACTGCCAAGAAACATCCCGTCTTTATCGGAGTGCGTGCCATGTGCGCCCATGACAATCAAATCCACTTCTTTGCTTTTCGCAAACTTGATAATGGTTTTGGAAGGACGCCCGCCTTTGACAAACCCGCGCACACCTTCGCCGCCATTTTCAAGTGCGTGTTGCTTGGCTTGCTCGACAATGTTGCGGGCGTATTCGCTTAAGGTTTGATCTGGGATTTGTAATCGATCGGGGCGAACCATCGACAATGACGCCTCGAACAAGCTGTGATGTTTAAACACGCACAATAAGTAGAGTTCAGCATGGGTGAGTTGCTGCAGCTCAATCGCTTTATCTAACGCATTTAATGCAGAATATGAGCCATCGACGGCTACCAGTATTCGTTTAAACATCAATTACTCCTGTTGTTTAGTTACCCAAACGCGATATCACGTAGGAATAACGCAATCTGCGGGAACATCACCAACAGCGCGGCTGATAGAAGCAGCATCGCGATAAAAGGCCCCGTTCCGCGGATAACTTCCCAATAGGGTTTTTTGAAAATGGCAATGGCCGTGAAAATATCACAACCAAATGGCGGAGTGGCTGAGCCAATCGCTACTTGCAAGGTGATCACAATCCCAACATGGACAGGATCAAGACTAGTCGCTTCTATCGCAGGTGCAAATATGGGCGTTAATACCAAAATCACTACAATCGGATCAACGAACATACAAGCAACGAAAAAGGCGATAGAGATAGATGCCAAGACACCCATCGGCCCCATTTGGCTGATCCCCACGGCCTCGAGAATGGTCTGCGGAATTTGCGCGAATGAAATAATCCAAGAAAATCCATTACCGACGCCGACAAGAATAAAGACCACCGCGGTGATTAAGCCCGTTGACCGTGCAATGATAAACACGTCTTTACGGCTCAATGATCGGAATACGCCAAACTCAAGAATCATGGCATAAAGCACACATACGGCCGCTGCTTCGGTTGGACTAAAGACGCCGCCATAAATACCCCCAACAATGATGAGTGGGAACATCAGTGGCCATAATGCTTTGCGTGTCGCCGTGAGACGTTCGCTCCAACTGGCTTTGGGTTCCGTTGGTACTTTATTGACAGTGGCGTAATACAAACAATAAAGCGAGAAAAAGGTGAGGATCATTAGGCCTGGGCCTATCCCGGCGATAAAGAGTTCAGCAATCGATGTTTCCGAGATCACGCCATAAATAATCATGCCGATACTGGGTGGGATCAAAAAGGCGATATCACTGGCATTGATGATTAAGGCAAGCGAAAACGAATCACTGTAGCCAGCGCGAAGCAATTTAGGGCGTAGGGCAGAGCCTACTGCGACAACGGTGGCTTGGGTAGAACCTGATACCGCACCAAATAAGGTACAAGAGGTCGCGGTGCTGATCGCTAAGCCACCACGAATATGGCCGATAAAGGTCATGACCATATCAATTAAGCGATTCGCTGATTGCCCCCGAGTCATGATATCAGCAGCAAGAATAAACATGGGGACAGCAATTAACGAGGCAGGCCGAATGCCGCCTAACACTTGCTGAATAAAGGTATCCATTTGACCGACACCGCCAAACATCATGTAAAAACCGGTTAAGGCGGCAGCCGTAAGTGGAATCATCATGGAAAGCCGAGCACGAGCAAGACAATCATGATGAGCATTAAAGTCATGGCCATAGTGGTTGGTGCCTATTTAAACTTCACTTTCAGTCTCAGCGTAACCGTCAAGCACGCCAGCGGAGAGATAAACATCGGGTGATGTGAGATTTTTATAAACGGTGAGTCCGTATTGAATACCGGTGATAGCAAACCCAAGCGGCACCCAAATATAGATCCACCAAATTTCAAAGCCGAGGGCAGGTAAAATACGACCACGATCATAGACAGAGGCAATGTATTGATAAGAAAAATAGGCCAATACCAGCATGATCAGGCCGGTCACGAGCGCGATCGTAGTCATTAGAATTTTTCTGCCTGTGAATGGCAAGGTGTCATAAAGGGCAGACATCCGTATATGGCGGCCATGACGAGCGGCATAACCGATCCCTGCAAAGGTGATCAATATAATTAAAATGCGATTAATTTCGCCTGAAAAAAATAACCCTTGTCCAAAGCCAAAGCGTGCAATGACGTTGACACAGGTATTTAGGGCCATTAAGAGCACACCGGCAGCCAACATAAAGGATTCGATTTTACAAATCAGGGTATCCAGTTTGCCAAGGAGGCCAGGTAGCTCGGAGTGATACTTGAGAGAGTCGGAATCGGTCATTGCGTATTCCTCAAATAAACAGGCACCGCGTGGGGCGGTGCCTGTACGACTGACAACTAGTTAGTAACGGCTTCCAAGTCTTTCTTAAACTGGTTAAGAAGTGCTTTACCGCTTTCACCGGTCATTTCATAGAAGGTTTCTTCCACTTGTGGTGCACGTGCTTTAAATTTCTCGATCTGTGCATCGGTCAAGCGTGTCACGGTCACCTCGTCACTTGCCGACTGAATTTTATCGAGCGATTTCTCTGCAAGACCACGGATGTGTTGAACCGTTTCGTTAAACGCATAATCAGCGGCATCACGGATCATTGCTTGATCATCAGAAGACAAACCATCAAAGAACTCTTTGTTCGCCATTGATGCAGTGGTGAACCAACCATGGTGTGTGAAGATTAAGTTAGGTGATACTTCGTACAAACCGCCTGATTCAATCCAGAAAATCGGGTTTTCTTGGCCTTGAATCATGTTGGTTTGTAGCGCGCCGTATACCTCACCCCACGGTAATGGCGTTGGCGTTGCACCAAACGCTTCGTAGGTAGATGACAGCAGTGGATTAGTCATCACACGAATTTTCTTCCCTTCCAGGTCTGCAGGTTCGGTGACAGGCTCGTCTGCCGTCATCACCATTTCACCCTCTGGATACATCTTGAGCAGTTCTAGGCCTTGCTCTTCGTACAGCTCAGGGAAGTTTTCATTGACCGCTTTACTCTGGCGGAAGAACTCTACCACAGTGTCCATTTCCGTTGGCATCAGATAAGGGATAAAGAAGATTTGTGCTTCAGGGATTAACGAACCAGTAAAGCCGGGTGATTGGTTAACAAATTGCAAGATGCCCGCTTGGGTTTGCTCCATGATATCGTCAGACTCGCCGAGCTCGCCAAAGCGATAAATTTGCAATGAATGTTCTGAGTTATCTTCAATGTACTCCTTAAATTTGTGTGCATAGACGTCCTGCACGTCACCTTCGTACTCCTCGTGGGCATAACGCCAAGTGTCGGCATTGGCCATGGCTGAGAAGCCTAATGCGGCGGCAACGCATGAAATTGCAGTCAATTGCTTAAGGTGGCTATAAATGGACATCATGTCCCTCCGATATGTGGATTAGCTTTCAATCGTGGTGAACGAGAGTGTGATTAAGATCCTTTTCTCAGTGAGTGAGGTGGCAGTTCTCGCCTCTCTCTCCTATACCCGTAAAAGCATCTGCCAATGTTTTTACACAAATAACAGACAATACAAACAGCTTAACCATCAGAGGTATAATTATTAAAGTCAGATGAATATCAACGTGTCAGCAGTGTGATACAGATCTCTTTTTATGCTTTTTATGACGATAAACGCTGCTTTCTCTAATATGTTTTTTCCACCAAAATGCGATCAAATCAGCGTTTTAAGGGGTGTTAGTGCGATAGCGATAGATAGCAATCAAAAGCAGTCGGGAATGACGAAATTGGATAGAGCTGGCATTAAAAAGGCCGGGGGAGGGAGTTTTTTTCTAGTTTATGTTTCCACCTCTAATGAATATGTGCTGATTTTTGTGCTAATCCTCATCTTCGCCGATATCATTGCCTGGGTTCCCTCCGTGTAAGTCGGCTCTGGTCGCCTTACAATTTTTGTTATCCAGCGGAAGAAATCCGATATACTAAGCGGCTTTAATTTTACGAGACGTCCTGATGGCCAAAAAAGCAGCAGCCCTTCATATATTGGTGAAAGACAAATCGCAAGCAACTTCTTTGCTAGACCAGCTTAGAAAAGGTGCAAACTTCCAAACGCTCGCGAAGAAGTACTCGCAATGCCCCTCGGGTAAGCGAGGCGGTGATCTAGGCGAATTTCGTCGCGGTGACATGGCACCACCTTTTGATAAAGCCGTATTCAGTGGTGAGTTATTGCGTCCGCTTGGGCCGATAAAAACCAAATTCGGCTGGCACATTATCAAAGTCTTGTATCGCAACTAATCCTATCGCTCACGATCTATGGATAGCATCGGCGCGAAGACGCTGAAACTGTCATAAAGATTAACCGCCAGAAATTGAAGCCGCGCACATTGATTGCCGGTAAACGGCCACGGATTAAGTGGTAAAGTTAAAGCACGCCCTAATTAACGTATCTCTGATGTTCAAACTTGATGCTCCGACACTGCTCATTACTCTGACTGCAATCCAATGGCTGCTAGCGGGTTTTCTATTGGTACAAAACCGCAAAGAACCAGGGATTAACGGATGGGCACTCTCGCTTTTTATTCATGGCTTTAGCAACCTATTCTTGTTTACCCGTCCTCACCTTCACCCTTATTTAGGGATCGTTTTTTACAATGCCTGTGTGATGGTGTCATTTTCGTTCAGCCACTGGGCGTTGGGGCAAATTTTTGCGCGCGACGTACCGCGTTGGCAGTTGGTGCTACCTGTTATTCTGTCTGTTGTATCGATGTCGTCATACCTTGATGACATCGGGAGTCGTGTGGTTTACGCGAGTTTGATCGTCAGTATGCAGTTAGGGCTGATGACACACACCATCGTGAGTGGTACGAACATAGGGGGCCAGCGTTTAAAGCGTTGGCTCATCATGGTGATGGGTGGATTCAGTGTTGCCTATGTAGGCAGGGCGACATTTGCACATCTCTATCCTGATCTATTTACGCAACTACTGGGCACCTCGCTATTACAAGCAGGGCTGATTTTGTCGGGCATCGCCTATAGCGTGATCAATACCCTGATTATCTTTCTTTATAAGCTGGAGCGCGTGCACGAGAAACTCCACCGCGAAGCGACCCGAGACAGTTTAACGGGACTGTTAAATCGCCGTGCTTTTCTGACTAAAGCAAAAAAGCGCGTGGATGACAGCGCGTTTCCCATTAGTGTGCTGATGATTGATCTGGACGATTTTAAAGCGATTAATGACTCATTCGGCCACTCGGTGGGAGACAAAGTACTGATGCACTGCGCAGATGTTTTCGAGCAAGTGATTGATGAGCAAGGTGTGGTTGGGCGTTTGGGGGGAGAGGAGTTCGCGGTCGTGCTGCCTTACTGTGACAGTGCTAGAGCGCAGCAGCTGTCTGATGAATTACTGCAAACGATTCGAAGTAATCGTTTGGCGCTTGAGATAGCCCTTTCGGCGAGCATAGGCGTCACCACCACCGATGAGGCGCTTGATATTGATAGCTTGTTGGCGCAAGCCGATGATGCGCTTTATCGTGCCAAGTATGAAGGTAAAAACACCTATAAAGTCTATAATTCCACGGTTTATCGTTTGGCAAATGTCGGTTGCGAACCGGCTTGAAGAACCATCCAATTTCTCTCCTCACTGCGATGACATCCGTATATAGACTAACGAGGGTTGCTTAATCCTTAGCTAAACACTGACTACGCCTCGCTTATCATCCTCATAGATGCGGCCAAAGGAGGAGGGCGGCGTGTGTATAGCGTTTATAATTTTGACTATTGAATTCGCCCATCAACAACAGGGTCACGGTCGATGCCTAAACGCGATGAAAAGAGAAACATGAATGGCTTACAAGGCTCCCAATCATCAGGAGCCAATGTTATCTTGCATGCTTTTGATTGGAAGTACGCAGATATTGCCCAACGCGCGGCAGAGATCAGCGCGCTAGGATATGGCTCGGTGCTGGTGTCCCCTCCGATGAAAAGCGAGCAAGATGAACGCTGGTGGCTAAGGTACCAGCCGCAAGATTATCGTGTAATTGAAAATGCGCTCGGAAACACCACGGACTTTAAAGCGATGGTTGCAGCGTTAAACCGTGTTGGTGTGTTTACGTACGTCGATGTGGTTTTCAATCATATGGCCAATGAGGCGCATGCTCGCACTGACTTGAATTATCCAAGCCAAACGGTGATGGTAACCTATCAAACCCATGAAGAACGCTATCGCGAACTGACATTATTTGGCGACTTATCTCAGCCACTGTTTACTGAGCAGGACTTCGTCGATGCGTTTGGCATACAAGATTGGAAAGACACCTGGCAAGTACAAAACGGGCGCATTAGTGGCGGACCTAGCGATCCGGGGTTGCCGACACTGCGGGTGTGTGATCATGTGATCGCGCAGCAACGTGCCTATCTTAAGGCGTTAAAAGCAATTGGCGTGAAAGGTTTTCGGATTGATGCGGCCAAGCACATGACCTTAGAGCACCTCAAACGCGTGTGGACCGATGATATTACCCATGATGCGCATATTTTTGGCGAAATCATCACAGACGGTGGCGCAAGCAAAGAAGAGTATGAACTCTTTCTGGCTCCCTATTTACAAGAAACATGTTTAGGTGCCTACGACTTTCCGCTGTTCTCAACGCTTTATCAGGCTTTTTCCAACGCAGGCAGCCTCAAATCTTTGATTGACCCTTACTGCTTTGGCCAAGCGTTATCACGAGGGCGTGCAATTACTTTTGCCATTACCCATGACATTCCCAACAATGATGTTTTCTTGGATTTGGTGATGGACGAAGCGAGCGAGTGGTTGGCTTATGCATATATCTTGGGGCGCGATGGTGGCGTGCCACTGATTTATACCGATCTTGATACCAGTGGTATCAAAGGGGGAGACGGCCAACCACGTTGGCAAAATGCGTGGAAAGATCCAAAGATGGTGCAAATGATCGCCTTCCATAATTTGACCCATGGTGAGCCCATGCGTGTCTTGGAAGCGACCGATGATCGGTTGGTGATAAAGCGGGGAGACGCAGGAATATTGGTGTTAAATAAATCACTCAATCCTCAATCACTCTCAGTGACGCTGGAAAATGATTGGACTGATCTGCTGACGGGCGTCACGGTCTCGAGCGAGCAACATATTGATGTTGCAGCCCAATCGGCGATGATGCTCGTGCCGGCATAATGCTGTTGCTAGCTGTTGTTCTTTGCACCTACGGTGGGTGTCGATGATTAAACCCCACACGGCTAAAACGCGGTAATTTGCTGTTTAAAGCTAAAAACAATGATGTTTGCACTCAGGACGCATTAGACTGTGAGTCATTTGGCGAACGATAAAAAGAAGATTGTTTATTGGAACTTGCTTGATGCCCTCAGGTCATTAATAGGATGCTTGTTTGTTAAATTACTGTTATGGCTAAATAAACCTGAAGGAAAAGTATGTCCCGACACATTTTACTCACCGGAGCACTGGCGGTATCCTTGCTCTCAGGGTGCAGTTTTCAAGGAGAGTCACACGTGAAAGCTTCCAGCCCAGGCGAACTGAGTGCGCCTGTCGCGAAAAAAATCCCTCATGAAATGACCATTCACGGCGACACGCGCGTGGATAACTACTATTGGATGCGTGATGATGCACGCCAAGATCCTGATGTGATCGCCCATCTTAATCAAGAAAACGCCTACGCCGATCAGGTGCTCGCACACACTGAGCCAATGCAGGCCAAGCTATTCGATGAAATCAAAGGGCGTATCGTCAAAGACGATGCCTCGGTTCCCGTCAAAAAAGGCAGTTATTTCTATTCCAGTGAAGTGGAAGGCGACGATGAATATCGCACCTATGTGCGTGCCAAAGACTTTGCGGGCACCGATAAAACGGTGATTTTGGATGTCAACGCGCTCGCGAAAGGGCATGAGTTTTACAGCATTGGCCAACTGAGCGTCAGTCCAAACGAAAACCTATTAGCGTATGGAGAAGATACCCTCAGCCGCCGCGTTTATACCATTCAAGTTAAAGACCTCACTACCGGTGAGTACCTCGATGATAAGGTTGAAGGCGCCTCGAGCAGTATTGTGTGGCAGAACGACAACCAAGCCTTTTACTACATCAAAAAAGATCCGCAAACCTTGCTAGGGTTTCAGGTGTATCGCCACCGTTTGGGGACCCCGCAATCCGCTGATGATTTAATTTACGAAGAAACCGATACCAGCTACTACACCGGCTTGAGCAAAAGCAAAGACGGTGAGCAAATTTTTATTTGGCACGCCAGCACCGAAACCAGCGGCGTATCGCTCGTGGATGCCAATGATCCGAATGCTACTGCCCAAGCGTTTTATCCGCGAGAAACCGGCATAGAATATGAAGTGGCGAAGCGTGGCGAGTGGTATTACATCTATACCAACTACCAAGCGGTCAACTTCCGCTTGATGAAGGTACACCAAAGCGAGCGTGACGATCGCAGCCAATGGCAAGATGTGATCGCGCCAAATGATAAGGTGCAGTTGGTTGATTTCACCCTGTTCGACAACCATCTAGTGTACGAGCAGCGCGAAAATGGCTTGCCGCGTACCACGGTGCAAAACCTGATTAACGGTGATGAATATCCGTTGCAGTTTGATGATTCGGCTTATGCGGCTTATCTGACGGGCAACGCAGAAATGGATAATACCGCTGTGCGTGTGTACTACACCAGCTTGACCACACCGGGCACCTACTACGAGTTTGATTTGGCGTCGGGTGAGCGTGAAATGCTCAAACAAAACCAAGTGCTGGGTGAGTTTAATCCGGACAACTACCAGTCAGAGCGGGTGATGATCACCGCGCGTGATGGTGCGCAGGTGCCTGTGTCTTTGGTGTATCGTAAAGACCGCTTCAAAAAAGACGGCACTAATCCGATTTATCAATACGGTTACGGCTCATACGGCGCCACCATGGAGCCCACGTTCTCCACCACGCGTTTAAGCCTGTTGGATCGCGGCTTTGTGTTTGCGATTGCGCATATTCGCGGTTCTGAAATGCTAGGACGCCCTTGGTATGACGACGGTAAAAAGCTGACCAAAAAGAACACTTTTAACGACTTTATTGATGTGACCCAAGCGCTCACCGCGCAAGGCTATGGCGATAAAGACAAGGTGTTTGCCGTCGGCGGCTCAGCAGGTGGCTTGCTAATGGGGGCAATCATCAACCAAGCGCCAGAGTTGTATTTAGGGGTGGCCGCGCATGTGCCGTTTGTGGATATTGTCACCACCATGCTGGATGAGTCGATTCCACTGACCACTAACGAGTATGATGAGTGGGGCAACCCGAATGACAAAACCTACTATGAATATATGCTCAGCTATTCACCGTACGACAATGTCAGCGCGCAAGACTACCCCAACTTGTTGGTCACCACAGGCTTGCATGACTCACAAGTGCAGTACTTTGAGCCGATGAAATGGGTCGCGAAACTGCGTGAGCTGAAAACCGACAACCATACGCTGGTGTTTAAAACCGACATGGAAGCCGGTCACGGCGGCGCATCGGGGCGCTTTAAGCGGATTAAAGAAGATGCATTGGAATATGCCTTCTTCTTCGACTTGCTCGATAAGCAAGCAAAATAATCAAAGGGTAACCCCCTTAAACGAGAAAAGCGCCGATATCGGCGCTTTTTTTATGCGGGTAGAGACGCGATAAGCACGCTCACTGCAGGTGAAAAAAGGTGTTTAGGCCTACTGATTATTCTCCGCATCTTCGCGCTTGATCACTTTGTGGCCTTCTTCGGTTACGCCATTTTTCCAATAGCTGCTGATGTAGATAAACTCGCGCTCAACATCACGATCGTTGCGGAAGTATTGGCGCAGTGCGCGCATGCTTTCAAATTCACAGGCACACCATACCGACACTTGCCCGGCTAACCAAGGTTGTGCTTTTACCGTCTCGGCCAACGTCGGGGTAGTTAGCCAAATAATCTCCATGCTTGCGGGGGCGTCGAGTGGTTGAGCATCCTCTGCGGTATCGAGTTGGATCACCGCATAGCCTTTGGCATCGCGAGGTAGGGTTTTGATCTTGGCTGATAGTGCCGGCAACGCGGTCATATCGGCCGCCATAAAGAACCAATCCGCATCGCGATTAATCGGCGCAATTGTCCCAGGGCCGGCAATGTTAATGGTATCACCCACTTGGGCATTCAGTGCCCAGCGCGCGGCAAAGCCACAGTCGGTTCGTTCGATTTGGTGGCGAACCATATCCACTTCAATTTGCTGCTGGCCAGGCATAAAGCGGCGAACGGTGTAGGTGCGCATCACGGGGCGCTCGCCTTCAGCTACTCCGCTCAGATCCGTGCTGCCCGCTTTATCAAACAGTAACTTGATGTAGCCGCCTTCACAGTCAGCGGGGAACGCCGCGAAAGCGTCGCTTTGTAAGGTCAAACGTTGCATATTGGGTGTGACGGTTTGGGTATCAATAACGTGCGTGAGGTGATAGTTCGGCTGTTTCATGTTTTCTGACTTAAAATAATTATCATTTACAATTAATCATACCATCTGGATGCGAGATGTGTAAGTGCTTTACATTGTTTTACGCTTCTTAGCTAGGCAATGCCGTGAGAAGTGAGTAATATAATGGCGCATTATTATTACTAAAAAACAATTACATGGAGCAAAAATGAAGAAAGTCATACTTATGGGCGCGGTGGCGGTGTTGCTGTCGCTGAATGTCTCAGCCTCTGAGCTCAAGCCGATCATGAAAGAAATGAAAATGACCTTCAAAGAGGCGGCGAGCGCACAAAGCATCGAAGCGATGCAAGCACCGGTCGCCAAACTGGAAACCCTGATCGCGCAAGCCAAAGCGGGCAGCTATCCACCGGAAAAAGCAGAGACCTTCATGGAAGGGTTCGATAAACTGGCGGTGACGGTAGAGGGAATTGATGCCGCGCTGAGCGAAGGCGACCTCGATAAGGCACAACAAGGCATGCGCCAAATCGATGCCTTGCGTGAAGAGTACCACGACAAACGCAACCCAAGCATTTGGCAGCGTTTATTCGGTTAATGGCGCAATCACTGAGTGTCGCGATAGCGAGTGTATGATGGCAACTCAAAAAACGATTTTGCGTTATCCCTCGCTGTCGGTGGCGTCTGCATTTGAGAAAGAGCAGGCGCTGATCCGTCGGATAGAGCAGGGCGAGCTCAACGAGGCATTACTGCTTTGGCAGCCAGATGCGCAAACCTTGGTACTGCCGGCGGGCCAAAAATGGCTACAAACGCCTGAATTACGCCGCGCATTATCGTCGTTAGGGTGGCACGTGCAAAGCCGACGGACTGGCGGCGCGCCGGTGCCGCAACTGCCCGGCGTGATTAACGTGTCTTATCTGACGGTGTGGCCGAATAACACCCCTTATCATATCCAGACGGCTTACCAGTATTTTTGCACCATTTTACAGTCTTTTTTCCATCAGTTAGGCATTGCGACCACGGTGGGTGATACGCCCGGATCGTATTGTGATGGTGACTACAACCTCAATATTGATGGCAAAAAAGTGGTGGGAACCGCCCAGCGTATCCTGCGTTTAAGCGCGGGTGCAGGAATGGGCGCAGACGATGCCAAACAAACGGTGATGCTGGCGCAAGCGTGTCTGCTGATTGATGCCGATTGCCAACATATTGTTGCCCCTGTATCGCTGTGTAATCGGCTTTGTGGTCACTCCGATCGCATTGAGGCCGAGGTGCATACCCCTTTAGCTGCGCACCTAGATGAATTGCCGACAATCGAACAGTTGTTTCAGTTGTTGACTCAAGCGTTTATGGCGCGACCACCGCTTGTCGTGGGCAAGGCTTGAGGCCGCGGCTCAATATAGTATGCTTTAGCACTGTCATGCCTAAAATAAATCCCAAGGAGTGAGGAATGCGCGTCCATCTTGTTATTCACGAGGCGTTTGAAGGCCCGGGAGCCATTTTAGATTGGTGTGACGAGCGTGCCTATCATGTGACCACCAGTCATTTGTATCGGGGCGAGCCGTTGCCGGAAACCGGTGAAGGAATTGATCTGCTGGTGGTACTCGGCGGGCCGCAAAGTCCAGATACGCCACAGTCTGAATGCCCACATTTTGATAGCCCGCACGAGCAAGCACTTATAAACCAGTGCATTGAACAAGGCAGTGCGGTATTAGGAATTTGCCTCGGCGCGCAACTGATTGGTGAGGCATTGGGCGCGTCGTATCAGAAAAGTCCTGAGCCCGAGATTGGTTATTTCCCCATCCAGTTAACCGAAGATGGCCACATTGATGAGCATATGCCGCATTTTGCCCCACAAGAAATTGTGGGCCATTGGCACCATGATATGCCGGGGCTGACACCCAATAGTCGTGTACTGGCTAGCAGCGAAGGTTGTCCGCGCCAGATCGTGAAGTACGGACCACGGGTATATGGCTTTCAATGCCACCTTGAATTGACACCTCTGGCGGTTGAAGGCTTATTGCACGCCGCCTATCCAGAGGGCGAGGTCGCTAACAAGCGCTTTATTCAAGACCCTGCCTCCATTCGCGCCTTTGATACGGCACCGATGAATGCGCATTTGTTTGCCTTTCTCGATAGCGTGCTGACCGACAACGATCTCGTCACTGAGTGGCTGTTTTAAGCGATTAGGTTAGGAGCACGGTAACCGTAACTGTGCTCCGCTGCTAGGCGTCATTGTTTGAGCTTCATCGTCTGAGCGCCATCTAACGCGTGTTAGTGCAACATGCCTTCACACACGGTAGTGGCATCATCATCCAATAAACTCAACTCAATAGCTACCTTCATCGCTGCTACCACATCACCCACCGGCATGCTCGGGGCGCGGTGTTTGCACGCTTGTGCTGGGCTGTAGGGAATATGAATAAAGCCGGCGCGTACCTCGGTGTGATGAGCCAGAGCATGCATCAAGCCATAAAACACGTGGTTACACACAAAGGTGCCCGCGGTGTAAGAAATACTGGCAGGATGATGGGCTTCGTTTAATGCGTTCGCTAAACGGTTGAGGGGTAAGGTAGAAAAATAGGCGTTGGGCCCAGATGGCACCACCGACGTGCCATGCGGCTGCTTACCGGCGTTGTCCGGGATGGGCGCGTTCTGATAATTGATCGCTACCTTCTCTAAGCTTATCTCGGCGCGGCCACCGGCTTGGCCAAGGGCGATCACCATCACCGGACTGAGTGATTCTAGCGCGCTGTGTAACGTCGGTAAGCTATCGTCAAAGGTGCAGGGCAGGCGCACGGCTTTAACGATGCACTCCTCATTGGGCTGCCAGCCTTCTAATGCTTGTGCCACTTGCCAAGATGGGTTTTCACTCTCGCCGCCGAACGGTTCAAATCCGGTTATCAATATCGTGTGCATCCAATGCCTCGCGTAAAAAAGCGGTAGAGCTGTACTCTACCGCAGGTTTACCAGCCAATCACGCAAAGGAAGATTTATTCAAACAGATAGAGATAATCCTCATAACCGGCATCGGCCATTTTATCGACGGACACAAAGCGCATTGCGGCTGAGTTCATGCAATAACGCAAGCCGGTGGGTGCGGGACCATCCTCAAACACATGGCCAAGGTGCGAATCCGCCACCTTACTACGCACCTCGGTGCGACTGAAAAACAGCGAGTTGTCCGGTTTGGTAACCACATACTGCTTGTCGATGGGCTGCGTAAAGCTTGGCCAGCCGGTACCGGATTTGTATTTATGGGTGGAGGAGAACAGCGGCTCGCCCGAAACGATATCCACATAAATACCAGCTTGCTTGTTGTCCCAATACGGGTTTTGGAACGCGGGTTCAGTGCCGTCTTCTTGTGTGACCTCGTATTCCATGTCTGACAACATCGTGCGTATTGTTTCATCCGAGGGGCGCGAGTAGCGGATATTCGTTGATGTCTTATCCTCCGCTTTTTGCGCATCGATCATTTCTCGCAAGGTGACCGGGTTGTCTTTGCGATCGTCACCAAAAATCTCGTCCAGATACTGATCACGACCCGATGCGTAGCGATAATAGCTGTAACGCACGCTGTGGTTTTTATAATAATCCTGATGATAACTTTCTGCTGGCCAGAATTTCTCGAACGGGATCAACTCGGTTTTGAGCGGCTTTTTGAACACGCCTAACGCCTCAATCTCCGCCATAAAATCGGCGGCAATTTGCTTTTGCGTTTCAGAGTGATAAAAGATCGCGGGGCGATACTGCGGGCCACGGTCAACGAATGAGCCTTGATCATCGGTGGGGTCAATATGACGGAAAAACTGGTCTAACACCTGTTCATAGCTGACCACGTTTGGATCATAGGTGACATCAATTACCTCGATATGCCCGCTGGTGCCGGACGAGACTTCTTTATAGGTTGGGTTTTCAAGCTCACCGCCTGAGTAGCCAGACACCACATCAATCACGCCGTCGAGCTTTTCAAGATCAGATTCTGTACACCAAAAGCAGCCGCCAGCAAGGGTCGCCTTTTGATAGCCTTGGGCTGTGGTGGCGGTATCTTTCACCGCCGCATAACTTGCTATCGATAGCAAACTGAATACTGTGAACGCGATGACTCGCCAAATTGACTTACGCTGTTTCATTATTGCCTCGTTATCAGAGTTTGTCCGTGTAAGACCTGCTTACTGCGCAGAAACTTTCATCAACTCACTCATTTTTATTTATAGCAATAGATAGCGTACAAAGTCATACAAGGATCAATAAAGCGGTTAGGATCACCAAAGCAACTGGCCTAACACAGGTGCAAGTAACACAGTGACCATGCCGGCAATCATCATCACCACGCTAGATACTACTCCTTCTTCGTGACCAATTTGATACGCTTTAGCGGTACCGGCACCGTGAGCCGATGCACCCAAACTGGCGCCGCGTCCCAAGCGTGATCGAATCGCAATCACGGTCAAAATACTTTCACCGATTGCCATCCCAATTACGCCAGTGAGAACCACAAACAGCGCGGTGAGATCGCTTTGCCCGCCAATCGCTTTGGTGGCTTCCACGGCAAAAGGGGTAGTAATTGAGCGCATCGCCAAACTGCGTTGCAGCAGTTCAGACAGCTCAAACACCCGCGCTAACACTACAGTACTGGTAATCGCGACCAGCACCGACACAGTGACACCGATTGACAGGGATAACCAATGGCGGCGGATGAGCGCGCGGTTATCATACACAGGGATCGCAAACGCCACGGTCGCTGGGCCCAGAAGCCAAAGCAGCCAGTAAGATTGCGCCATGTAGTCTTGATACGGGATCTTAAACCCAACCACCACCGCGACAATCAGCAAGGGCGCGAGCAACAATGGCATCACCAGAATGGAGGGGTGGCGGCGATACAGCCATTTGCTCATGTAATAAAAGCCAAGGGTCATTAAAAAGCAGGTGACGCTCAATAACGAGGCATGAAGCCAAGTAGGTAAAGCAGACATCATGGCTTAGCACTCCGGTTTTAGATCAGGGTGGTGCGCGTGGTGGTTACTGCGGCGGCGTGCCATTTTAACCTCAAAACGATACACTTTATCGACCACCCAAGCGGTTGACGCAATCACCATCGCGGTACTTAGAATCAGGACAACCATGATCTTACCGCCTTCTTGCAGCAATAAATCTTGGTAGTTGACCACCGCCACCACCGCCGGCACAAAAAACAGCAACATCTCGGCTAACAGCCACGCCGCCCCGCGGCGCAACCAATCGGCACGGACAATTTTCAACATTAATGCGCCTAATAACAGCAACATACCGGTGAGGTTGGCCGGTAGTGGAATAGCAAAGGTGGTGACCAACCAATCAGACAAGAACCAAATGCCAGCAAGGACAAAGACTTGTAGTAGGGTAAGTAAGGCGTTTTTAATCAATTGCATCGAAGGCGTGCCAAGAATCTGTGAGATGGCTCATAGTTTACGTCTTGGTAGAGAGTGAATAAAGTGACTTTTTTTTATTTAAACTATGCCAAAATGGCATAGTTTACGATTAGTTTTTAAGGGCCGTTTATGGATATTCGTGCGTTGCGCTATTTTATTGCTTTGGTGGAAAAGCAGAGCTTTACTGCCGCATCGGCGTCATTGCATGTGACGCAACCGACAATCAGCAAAATGGTGCGTAACCTTGAGCAAGATGTGGGTCAGCCATTGTTGCACCGAGAGGGAAGGCGGTTTTGGTTAACCGATGCTGGTGAGGTAGTGTATCAGCGTGCGCAGAGCATTATTGCTGAGTTCGAGCAGCTAAATACCGAACTCGACGATCTCAACCAACTTGCACGCGGCCAGCTTAGATTGGGGATGCCACCGATGATAGGGCCGCTGTATGCCAATGTGTTACGTGAATACCGTCAACGTTACCCAAATGTCGCGCTCAGTATTGTTGAATACGGGGGGCGGCGCACCGAACAAGCGCTGATCAATGGTGAGATTGATGTGGCAATCACCATGCTCACTGACACCCAGCCTGAGTGCTTGCAAAGCTTACCCTTACAGACTCACCCCATTTATGCAGTGCTGCCTAACCAAGCCGCGTGGCGTGCGCAAAAAAGCCTGACATGGCAGGCAGTGAAAGATGAGCCTTTTTATCTGTATAGCGCTGAATTTACCTTAAGCGATCGGATTATTGCCCGCTGTAAAGAGCATGGTTATCAACCCACCATTGCCGCGCGTAGCAGTCAGTGGGATTTTTTAGCCGCCTTAGTGAAAAGTGGTGCAGGGGTGGCGTTTTTACCCGCGCCCCTATGCCAGCGCCTTAGTGCCAGTTTGGAAGACAGTGAGTTATTGCTGGTGAAACCAATAAGCCCAGCGATTGAATGGCAACTGGGGTTAGTCTGGCACGGCGAGCGTTATGTCTCACGCACCGCCGAGGCCTGGATGCAGTTGTGTCAGTCGACAGAGGTGCATCGATAGACTCAGTGCTTTGATCCACAACGCCTTTTAGTACGCAATATGGTGGGGATATTAAATTCGATACTCAGAGACAGCGTGATGTGGGATGAAAAAACTCGCTAGAATTTAGTGATTGAGGACATACTCGTTATAACACAGTTTTACACGTCATCTTCCGACAACATTTGACGACAATTACGAACTGTTAGTACGCGGATCTCATGGCTTAAGCTATAGATAATACGATATTAGTATTGGGCATTTCAGGAACAAAGCGCCCCATTTCAGGCATACTTCCAAGTAGTTCAGTTTTGTCAAAAACTTCGTTTACCCACTTTTCCGCCGCAGGTGGATTATCTAAAGAAATAAATTCCGCTGCATCGCCTAATTTCTGAAGCGCTAATGGAGACCAAACTACTTTCATTTCTTAATGCGCCCCAGTACTTGAGCACGAGCATCATCATTTGAAACACCAAGGCCTGAAGCTAATTGAGCTTCAGCTGTACGCATTTCTTCCAGTAACTCGATCTTCTCTTGCATTGCTTCATACTCTGCAACATCGAGAACAACAGCTACACCTTTGCCATGCTGTGTGATGACCAATGGACGGCGAGTCTCATTGATTTGTTTGATGTAAGAAGCTACACCTGCACGAAATTCAGATAACGGCTGAATATCTTGATCGAAATGAATACGACTCATATTGAACTCCAAAAATGGTACAAAATAACGTACAAATTATAGTTCAGTTAACCGTTTTGAGCAAGGAGTTGGAGTTGTTCCTGTGTTATAACATCGTATATTGCGCATACGCGATTTCCAAAACCGTCATACGCACTATCATTCATATAAACAACTGAAATATATAGGTTTATAGCTTATCATGAATATCTCTTTCCGTGAAAGTGTGCACGCCGTATATCTTTACTAAGGTATTCACACTATCCCCAAGCGTTAAGCTGTAACCGATTGACTAATCGACACTTTTAATTATCCATTTTGGGATAGTGTGCATATTTCACAGATAAACGCGCACGCTTTTGCGTGTATCTGGCCGATAAACAGGTTAACCATCCCGTGTTTGCCATGCGACCGCCAGTCAGTTGTCGGCATCTAACACGCCATTGAGTTGGCAGGTTTGGGATTAGTCTATCAAGGGCTGTTTTGGTTTTCGTGCGCTATTGTCCAAAGTATTAGATAAGCTATGTTTATTAACTCTTTCCCACGCGGTAGCGTGGAAACGAGAAAAACCTCTGTCTTGTTATATGTAATTGATAGTGCGTCGCTTAAGGTTAGCCGTAGCAAGAAATTCAGTGATTTTACGCTGGATGAGCTATCACACTTAGCTGCTAAAGCCATGTTGCCAGAAAAATTGGTGTTAGATACCGCAAAGCAAACTGTAGCAGGCTTCCATGAAGTATGGGCGAAAGAAAAAGCGCATTTACCACTTACTAAGTCGATGATTAAGGCCATCGAAGAGCACTTACGAAGCATACCACTAGGCTGAAATTTGACGTGCGTGAAGGCAAGATGACGGCTATGGGCGATAAAACCTATTCGACGAGCAATGTGCGCGAGCTCTATCTCGCGCACTGCTCTGGTTGGGATGCGGCTGTGCCTGTCGATGCCGATCAGTGCGATTGCGCTGAATGGGTGGTGGCAGAGCGCGTTGCTTTTGTGGTTTGGCGCGTCGGTTGCGGGCGCTTTTGGTTGCGGTGGATTTGATATTGTTGCCATGCAAAGGTCACCACAAAACAGCCTGTGAGTAGCAATACAATGGTCGGGCCTGGTGCGCTGTCGAGGTAAAACGACAGAGTGACGCCGCCCACGGCGGTGACTAAGGCGATGGCACAGGCAATCCATAACATGCGGCTAAATTGTTTGCTGAGCATAAAGGCGGTGACACCCGGTGCAATCAACATCGCCACCACTAAGATGATCCCCACCGCATGTAACCCCGCCACAATGGTGGCAATCATCACCGAGAGCAGGAGCCAGTGAAGCTTTTGCACTGGTAGCCCGAGCACGCTGGCTTGTGCAGGGTCGAACGAAAGCAGCATTAAATCTCGCCCTTTAAGCAGCACAAGCGCAAGCACGACTAAGCCTGTGATAGCGGCGGTGAGCAGCTGTTGGTGGTTAATCCCCAACAGGTTGCCAAATAGAATATGATCAAGGTGCAAATCAGACGGGAATTGGCCTTGCAAAATCAGCCCCAGCGCGAAAAAGCCAGAAAACACAATCCCCAGTAAGGTGTCTTCTTTCACACGGCTATTTTGTTTTAGCCAATGCACACTGGTGGCGCATGCGGAGCCCGCGGCAAAAGCGCCAACAATCAGCGGCAGGCCAAACAAGTTTGCCAACACCAATCCCGGCAGCACCGCGTGTGCCACGGCATCGCCAATCAATGACCAGCCTTTTAACACCAAATAGCATGAAAGCAGCGCACAAGGCAGCGCCACTAAGACGGCCATCAGCAAGGCATCTTGCATAAAAGTCAGTTGATACGGATTCATTGCAGTGCCTCCTGACGTTTGGCGCGCCGCGCGAGGATCCCGTGTTTGGGGCCAAACACAAAGGCGGCTAAGAAGAGTCCCACTTGGGCCAACACAATCAGTGCGCCGGCGTTAAGGTTAGCGAAATAGCTGATATACACCCCAAACAGTGAGGTGAGTGTGCCGATGACACCGCTCAGTACCAACACGGGCCCGAAGCGATCGCTCAATAAATAGGCGGTGGCGCCGGGGGCGATCACTAAGCAAATCACCAAAAAGGCACCGACACTTTTAAGTGCCGCCATGGTGCAAGCACTGAGCAGCGCAAAAAACAGCACCTTAAGCCCCACCACAGGTAAACCAATGCAGCGGGCGTGGCTTTCATCGAAAAAGGTCAGCATAAAATCACGCCATTTCACTGCCAGTACGGTGAGGCTTACCAAGGCAATGATCAGCATTTGCACCGCATCGAGTGGGGCAATGGCGAGCAAGTTGCCTAGCATTATTTGTTGAATATCGACCGCGACGGGCGAAATCGAGACCAAAAAGAGGCCGAAGGCGAAAAAGCTCGAGAAGATTAAACCGATGATCGCATCTTGTTTTATCTGGCTACGTTGGTGCAAAAACAGCATCACACTCGCGGCCATGCCGCCGGCAACAAAGGCGCCGAGTGAAAAGGGCAAGCCCAGCATATAAGCGCCGGCGACGCCTGGTACGATCGCATGGGAGAGGGCATCGCCCATCAGCGACCAACCTTTGAGCATCAAAAAAGCCGAGAGCAAGCCGCACACGCCGCCAATCAAGGTGGTGACCAGCAATGCTTTTTGCATGTATTGATAGGCGAGAGGATCGAGTAAGCTCATTCGCGCCGCTCCTGCGCGCTTTGTTCGCGCTTGCCATACACCACCAGGGGTCGTTCATCGTCGGAAATGACCGACAGCTCGCGCGGATCGGCGTCTTGGTGGAGTTTCTCACTGGGCATCACATACTGGCGCAGTTTGCCGCCAAAAATGGCACTCAGGTTCTCAGTAGTAAATACATGCTCTGTGTGTCCGCCTGCCACCACCGCGCGATTGACCAGCACGGTGCGATCGCAAAAGTCGGGCACGGTGCCAAGGTTATGGGTGGCAATTAAAATGGTTTTGCCTTCGTCTTTGAGCTCGAGCAGCAAACGCATAATCGACTCTTCACTGGTGACATCTACGCCAGTAAAGGGCTCATCCAGTAAAATCAGCGGGCTGTGCTGAGCCAGAGCGCGGGCAAGAAAGACGCGCTTTTTCTGTCCGCCGGACAGTTCACCAATTTGGCGCTGGCGAAAGGCTGTCATACCAACCCGGGCTAAAGCTTCATCCACCGCTTGATGATCCGCCGCTTTGGGGCGACGCATAAATGACATCTTGCCGTAGCGGCCCATCATCACCACGTCTTCCACTAACACCGGGAACGACCAATCGATTTCTTCGGATTGAGGCACATAAGCGACCAAGCCTGCTTTTTGCGCTTGCTTAATGGGAGTGCCGTTCACCGCAATGCTGCCACTGCCGGGATTCACAAACCCCATGATCGCTTTAAACAAGGTGGATTTGCCGCTGCCATTGGCACCCACCAAGGCAGTGATGGTTTGCGCTGGCAGCGAGAAGCTGGCGTGCTCAAGGGCACACAGGCCGTTTCGATAGACGACACGTACCTCGTTGACATCTAACACACTGGGCGTGCCATCGGTTAAATCATAGTGCGTCATGGCGCAACCCCGCTAACACGGTTTCTGTGGTCACTGTCAGTAAGGATAGATAATCAGGCACCGGTCCGTCAGCTTGACTGAGCGAATCGACATATAAAATGCCGCCATAGCGCGCGTCGGTTTCGGCGGCGACTTGTTTGGCGGGCGCATCAGACACGGTGCTTTCGGAGAACACGGCACGCACTTGGTGTTCTCGTACGGTATCAATCAGCGCGCGAACTTGTTGTGGTGTGCCCTGACGCTCAGCGTTAATAGGCCATAAATAGGCTTCGTTGAGGTTCAAATCTCGCGCCAGATAGGAAAAAGCGCCTTCACTGCTTACTAGCCAACGCTGGGATTCGGGGACAGCGGATAGCGCGTCTTGCGCACGAGCGAACACAGCTTGAATTTTTGCCTTGTAGGCCTTGGCATTGGCTTGATAATGAGCTTGATTGGTAGGGTCGTATTTAATCAGGGCTTGCGCAATGTTATCAACGTATTGCATTGCATCAGAAGGGGACATCCACGCGTGCGGGTTGGGTTTGCCACGATACGGGCCTGAGGCAATCACAATTGGCGCCACTCCGTCAGATAGGATCACATTCGGTACCTTATCAATGTGCTGGAAAAAACGTTCGAACCAGCGCTCTAAGCCTAATCCGTTCCACATCACCACATCCGCATCTTGCGCGCGCAGAATATCTCCTGGAGTGGGTTGGTAATTGTGGATCTCAGCGCCGGGTTTAGTGAGCGACACTACCTCGGCATGCTCGCCCGCTACGTTGCCAGCCATATCCGCGAGAATGGTAAAGCTGGTCACCACTTTTAACTTGTCCGCGTGTTTTAATTGGTCGGCGTGCGCCATCGGAGAGAGCAAGAGCGCCGCAATAATTAGCAGGTGTTTTCTCATAAGCGTTAATCTCGTTCATTATGCATGTGACTACGGCGCGATATCGCCAGCCGATCATACTTTAAAGATAACGGTTATGATAATCATTCTCAAGTGGGTGTTGGTAAAAAGGGCACACGAGGCGCCCTGTCGTCACGTTTCCTGTGATCTTTTACTAATCACGAATGGTGTCGTAGCGAGCCCATTCCATAATGGTCCAATCTTTCTTCTGCGCGTGCAGGCTTAAGTGCGGGTCGGGATTGACGGCAAAGGCGCTGTCGACTTGCTCAAGCAAGGGGACATCCCAGTGCGAGTCACTGTAACCATATGTGTGGCCGACAGTGTCATGACGGTCAGATAGCCATGCCTGCATGTAGTCGTGCTTGCCACGATAATCACGCACGCAATGCGATATGCTGCCCGTATATACGCCATTTAATGTTTCAAGCTCAATCGCAATCACGGTATCGAGTTTGAGCAGTTTGCCAATCGGACGCGCTAGGTGGGCGGCGGTGTTGGAAACTAACACACAGTGATCGCCGCGGTTGCGATGCCACTCGATACGCGCTAATGCTTGTGGTACCACCACGGGAGCGACGTGCTGATCGATAAAGTCGGTGGCCCAAGCAGCCACGGTTTGAATCGATTTTCCTTTGACCGGGATCAGCTGCACTTGCATATATTGCTCAAGGTTGATGCGGCCTTTTTTAAAATCCAAATACGCCCGCTTCTCTTGCTCGACCACGTTTTGCGGGGCGAGATTGCACTGGCAAAGGTATTCCAGCCACGCTTGTTTGGTGTCGGTAGCGACCAAGGTTTCGTCTAAGTCGAAGAATGCAATGTTAATAGGTAATGTCATAGCTAAACTAATTTTTCTGTATTATTGCCGCCATCGTAACTAGAGACTATGACGAAAAGGTTTCAGTGTTGATGCGACAAAAAAGCCTTGGCATGTGGCCAAGGCTTTTTTAGTTTACTGAGTCTAGCAAGTTACTGGCGAATGCCTTCTACGTGCAGCTCCATATCAACGTATGTGGCAGGGCCCATAGTGGGAATACCAAAGTCTTCTAGCTCCAGGCGGGTGTTACCCATAAAGCCAGCGCGGTAGTTGCCCCAAGGATCTTCACCGTGACCGACGAGTTCAGCGTCGATTTCAATTGGCTTAGTTTGGCCATGCAAAGTGAGATCGCCTGTAATGGTCATCGAGCCGTCGCCGTTGTCGGTTACGTTGGTGCTTTCAAAGGACGCTTGGCCATATTCGCCTACATCCAAGAAGTCACCGCTACGAATGTGCTTATCACGCTCAGCATGGTTAGAATCAATACTGGTTGTATCAATCGTCACCGACACACTTGATGCGCCAATGTTATCTGGGTCGAATTCAAATTGGCCGTCAAACGTATTAAAACGACCTTTGGTAAAGCTGTAACCTAGGTGTGGCACTTTGAAGTTGACCGAGGCATGTGCGCCTTTGGTGTCAATCATATAAGTGTCTGCCAGTGCAGGCCCAGATAAGAGTGTCGCGGCGCTCATTCCCATGGCTAACATGAGTTTTTTCATTTCGGGTTTCCTCCGATCATCTTCCGTAACGTATTGTCTTTATCTTTAAAATGGTGTTTAAGTGCCATAATGGCATGGCCTGCTGCTAACACAATCAAGGTGATGGCGACGTAGTAGTGTATATCGCCAGCAATGTCTGATTGATTGGGAAACAGCTCCCCTGCGCTCGGCACGGTAAACCAGGTGAATACATCAATCCCTCGCCCATCTGATGTTGAGATCAGATAACCGGAGACAAACAAAGTGATTAGCAACAGATAGATTGTATGATGCCCAGCCGTTGCTGCTTTACGTTCCCAAGCCTTACCTTCAACGGTGGGCATGGTGTGTGTTGCTTTCCACACAAGTCGACCAACTGTCGTTATCGCCAATAATATGCCTATCGATTTGTGCCAGTGTGGCGCAGTTTGATACCAGCTGCTGTAGTAGCTCAAGTCGACCATCCACAATCCGACAGCGAAAAGGCCAACGATAACGAGACTCGATAGCCAGTGTAGCGTACGCATAACGCGATCGTAGCTATTTTTCGGTGTCATTTGTTCCCGCTCCCAATTACTAATCCAACACAGTATATAAGGTGAATAGCAATATAGAAGCTATTCACCTTGAACAAGATGTTCGAATAATTCTAACGAACTCTGGACAGTGTTACGACTCGTTGGCGGTCCAGCTAAGGCTTAATGAGACAGAGTCGGCAAATCTGAGTGCATGTGGCTTATCAATGGTGACTTGTGCGTAGCGCACCCAGTGATGGTCACGTGCAATGTCTAATACACCGGCCACCAGCTTTTCGAGTAAGAGAAAACGTCCGTTCTCAACATAGTCAATGATCGCCTTAGTAATATCTTTGTAGTTGAGAGCATCATTTACATTATCTTCTTCACAAGCCTTGTGGCCGGGATAATGAATCTCGACATTGATCACCACATCTTGTTTTTTCTCTTGTTCGTCAGGATTAAAACCGATGTAAGTGCGCAGGCGCAGGTTAGTTACTTTAATCACAGCGTCGTTCATAGTCGTTTCCTGGTCACGAAAGTTAGACAAGATGGCGTCCGCCATCGAGTTTGATGGATTGGCCAGTCATATGTTGACTCGCAAGGATAAATTCACAGGCATTCACGATTTCTTGCTCGCCAGGGACTGAGCCCAATATGGACTTATGGCGTGCTTTTTCACGATAGGCTTCATCATCGCCATCATTAAACATGATTAATGCCGGTGAAATACTGTTCACTTTGATGGAGGGTGCCAGTTGTTGAGCAAACGAGAGAGTGAGGTTTTCGAGTGCCGCTTTGCTGGTGGCGTACGCGGTATGCTTGGCGCTGCCTTTTTGCGCAACATAATCGGTGAGATGGATAATGTCACCCTGTTGCATCCAGCGAGGAGCGGCCATATTGATGAGATAAGGGGTTTTTGCATGGATTTGCATCATATTATCAAACAGCGATGCAATATCTTGACTGTGTTTCTCACTGTCCCAAGATGACGCATTGTGGATCAACGTATCGAAAGTGGGATTTAAGGCATCAATATAGTCAATGAAGGTATAAACGCCCTCATCCGTTGAGAAGTCTGCGTGCAAGCAGCGCGCGCCCTGCGATCTTAAATCGGCCACTTGAGGGCGTTCAGTACGATAAGATATCGTTACCTGATGACCCTGATTAAGAAAATGGCAAGCGAGTGCGTAGCCAATGCGCTGTCCGGCGCCAGTAATCAATATATGCTTTTTTGTCACGCGTGTTCCTTTGCATTTATGTATGGATGGCATCAATAACAAGGATTAACGGTTCTATTACGTTTCATGCACTTATCGCGATCAAAGATAGCGTTATATTGCACATAACGATAGCATTTACCCAGTTAACTCGCTGATTTCGTGCCATAAGCAACAAAACGGACATACGATGTCGAGCTTTAAGAGGGAAAGTAAGATGAAAATTTGCCAATGGGCGCAGCAAAGTGAATCTGAGCGTGTGTATCACGATAGTGAGTGGGGCGTACCGACATTTGATGATCAAGCGATCTTTGAGTTCATTTGTTTAGAGGGCGCACAAGCAGGGCTGAGTTGGCGCCTGATCCTACAAAAGCGCGCGGCGTATCGTACGGCTTTCTTCGATTTCGACTTTTACCAACTCGCGAACGTGGCCGAACCGAATATCGCTGAGATCATGGCCAACCATGAAATTGTCCGTAATCGTTTGAAGGTGGCCTCTGTATTTACCAATGCCAAGGCGGCGGTGACGCTGGTGGAGGAGTACGGTTCATTGGCTAAAGCCCTTTGGCAGTTTACCGGCGGCGTGCCCATTGTAAACCATCACCAATCGGATGCCGATGTCGCCACGGCGACGGACGAGTCACGCGCCATGAGCCGTTTTTTGAAAAAGCGCGGCTTTAAATTTGTGGGTGAGACGATTTGTTATTCGCTGATGCAGGCACTCGGTATGGTGAATGATCATGTCGTCACGTGTCCGCGCTATCAAACTTGTTGCGAGCTTGCCGACGCGGTCAAAGCGCAAACTCAGAAATAACGGCGGAATTGCCAGAAGCGCGCTTGCCAATAGGGATTATCTAAACGTGACACTGTCACCCCTTTCGATGCCGACGCGTGCATAAAACGCTGCTCACCCAGGTAAACACCCACATGACGCAAGCCCGGGCGGATATGGAAAAACACCAGGTCACCTTGCATTGCGGCCTCATAGGCAATTTGGTTGCCTATTTTTGCTTGGCCGTGGGTAGTGCGCGGTAATGGAGTGGCAAGCGCTGATTGATACACGTGTTGCGTATACGCTGAACAATCAATACCTTGCCGCGTGGTTCCTCCCCAACGATAGGGCGTGCCTTGCCACTGACGATAAAGTTGGGTAAGTGCCCGGTCTAGTGCTTGATCGCTGATGGTGTTTGTGGATGGCGACAAAGGCGACACTGAAGGTGGATCGGGTTGGGTCGTGCAACTGGTTAGCAACACGCTAAGAACACTGATCAATAAAAGTCTCTTCATGCACTGCCCTTAATACAATTCCGTCCTGCCGCTTTGGCTTTATACAAGGCTTTGTCTGCCAACTGTAATACCTCATCGGGCGTGTCGGCTTGCGAGGCATCGGCATAGCCAATACTGACAGTAATGTTGACGGGCTTTTTATCGGTCGTGCGTCCGCGCTTTTGTCGGCCTTGCTTGTCATAATGAGGACGAGATTCATCGCGCAGCACCAAGGGATAATTGGCGATATCTTCGCGCAGCGCATCGAGAAACGGTAAGCAATACTCGGTGGTTTTTCCCTTGAATAATAAGGTGAATTCCTCGCCGCCATAGCGAAAAGCACTGGCGCCTCCTTCACAGCGCGCCATTTGCTTAGCCACAAGCTTAAGCACATCGTCACCGATTTCGTGCCCGTAGGTATCATTGAATTGTTTGAAATGGTCAACATCCAGCATAGCCAGGGTGTAACGGCGGCCAAGGTGTTTAAGTTCATCTTCGAGTGCGCGCCGTCCAGCGATTTCGGTGAGCCCATCCACGAAAGCCAATTGATGACTGAATGATACTTGGTTGGCAATCAATAGCAGACCTGCGAGTGAAAATATCAGTGACGAAATGAATGGCACATTAAAAAATATCAAGGTGGTGATACTACACAATACGCTGACAAAAGCAGCGTGATCCTGAATACTATTGTTGCGCAAAAGACGAATGATACTCACACAAATCAAAATAGAGAGCAGCACAATCAGCAGCAGTGGCATGGGGCTAATCGATATCGCCCTGACTAAAATAGGGTGCTGTTGAAAATATAAGGATAATTCACCGAATTGCTGCACCAGTAGCGCACACCAACCGATTTCCATCCCAATAACGAAAAAAAATAATAGGCCGAAGCGAGAGGTCAGCTTTTGATCGCGGACGATGATCATATAGAGCAGATTAATCGGTAGCGCGACTGCTAAAAGTAAGTACTCAAGATAGGTGGTGCCTTGATCAAGCGGCGATTGAAGCCGAGTAAGAATAATTGTGTATCCCACCAATAAGATGATAACCATCATGCCCACGCGGGCGCTTTTAAACAAGTGGCTTAAAAGTAGGGCATTGAGCAAGAGAAAATAGGGGGCTGCATATACTAGGTTATAGTAGGGCGCGAGCGAGGTAACCAAAGGCTGATAACCTGCCGCGAAGAGTAACAATAAAGCAATTGGAGTCCCCATACGGACCGCAGAAGAACGTAAAAGCCCCATGAAACCTCTTAAACGGGTTGAGGTAACACCATCAACCTATCACTTTTGAACGACTCGTCAGACACGCAGGCTGTGATAATTGCGATGGTTTAATAATAAACGTTATTTAATGATTAGATTATCACTTTTCGGAAAAAAAGAAAGCCAAGCAACAATGGCTTGGCTTTCTATCAGGTCATGAACAATAACTAGCTTTCAGATGTGTCCGAGAGCGTGAATACCTGTGTTGGTTTGGCAACAATCGAACGGGTGGTCTCTTTAATATCGGCAATAACCACTTCTAAGCTATCGCCAAGCTTGAACTCAACGTTACCGTCGATAGTCACTGTGCCTGTCTCTTTATCACAGGCAATCCGGGTTTTGTTGTCCAAGATCAGTGAGCCAGGGATAAACGCCGGTGCACCATTTTCGAGTAGGCGGACACGCATACCCGCGCGGTTAATATCAAAGATCTCTGCGGTATACCGAGTCTGTGCTTCAACTTCTGGTTTGAGCAAACGGGTATAAAGCCAATCAGCCACGTCACGCTCGGCCATACGGTGATGTTTACGGTGGCCGGCAAGCTCTTCACCCACGGTATCGGCCGGGGCATTGGCTTCGGTTTCGCCGCGAATAATTGCTTTAAGCAAGCGGTGGTTGATCATATCACCGTATTTACGGATAGGTGATGTCCACGTGGCATAGACATCTAAGCCCATTGCGTAGTGTGGCGCTGGCTCATGACCAATCTCGCTGTATGCTTGGAAGCGGCGCAAGCGGTTATCAAGATAGGTGGTGTCTAGGCTGTTTAACCAGCGACGGAGTGCACTGAAGCCTTCGACGGTTGCTAGGCTTTCGCTGTCCGCCTCGCCGTCGTGCGCTTTTACCAGCTCGACCACATCGTCGAGCTTTTCACTGTTAAAGCCAGCATGGGTATTAAAAATACCGAACCCAAACGATTCGCTTAGCTTACGACCCGCGCAAATGTTAGCGCTGATCATCGACTCTTCCACAATGCGATTCGCAATACGACGCTGATCCGTGTGAATAGCAATCACATCGTTATCTTCACTGAGTTCAAAACGGTAATCAGGGCGATCTGGGAAGGTCACTGCATGGGTTTCACGCCATTGAATGCGTGCTAACGCAAATTGGTGAAGCTGATGAATCTGGTCAGCGATCGCCGGTGTTTGCGGTTGCCACTGAGCTTGCTCGCCTTGCTCGATGTAATCCGACACCTTGTCGTAGGCTAGCTGGCCATGTGATTGGATCCATGCGGAGAAAAACTCTGCGTCATCGGCAATGGTGCCATCCGCGGCAATATTGAAGGTACAACAAAGTGCAGGGCGCTGTTCGTTTTCACGGAGGGAGCACAAATCATCACTGAGATCACGCGGTAGCATCGGGATATTGCGCCCAGGTAGATAAATGGTGAATCCGCGATTACGTGCAACCTGGTCGAGTTCATCATCCGCATCTATATAGGCGGTAGGATCGGCAATTGCCACTGTCATGCTAAAGCCACCTTGTGGGTTGGCTTCCACATACAGAGCATCGTCCATATCTTTGGTCGATTCACCATCAATGGTCACAAAGGGAAGATCGGTGAGGTCACGACGCGTAAGCCCCTGCTCTAACATTGGCCATGCGTCTTTAGGCGCAGGCTCTTGGTTAGGTAGGTTGTGCTTGGCTAAGGTGACCCACCAAGGGGCAATTTTGTCTTCTGCGTCGGTGATCTTTTCACTGATTTCGCACAAAAAGTGGTCATCCCCTTTAAGAGGATGACGCGTCAGCGATGCAACGACCCAATCACCTTCTTTTAAACCGTCTTGTGACAGGCCGCGCTTTGTTTTCGCGCGTAAGGCGTCTTTCATTTGTGGATTATCAGGCACGACATTCAGACGGTTACGAACCCACTGCACGCGACCGATAAAGCGATCCAAACTTGGTTCAACCAGTGTTTCTGGCTCTGCCACTTCCCGATCTTTTTCAGTACGAACAATGGCTTCTACGCGGTCGCCATGTAGTACCTTTTTCATATACGGTGGTGGGATAAAAAAGCTGGTTTTGTCGTCAACTTCGAGAAAGCCGAAGCCTTTCTCGGTGGCTTTTACCTGTCCTTCTTTTTTGGGCAGGGTTTCCTGGATCTGTTGCTTTAACTGCGCGAGCAGGGGATTGTCTTGAAACATAACTTGGGTCTCGATTAACGGATCGCCACACTATACGTATTCACTGTTTCAAAACCAACCCGTGGCAATAAAATCCTGTGAACCACACCAGGCTCCTCGTGCTCTGTTTTGTTTGTATTTTTTTTGTCCACTATTTGTTGGCTTCATCGACAAGCTGCGAGATATATGTCCATGAGGTCTGTTTTTTGTGAACTTGTTCAACTTTTTCTGGCTTTTTTGGTGTAAATAGCGCAGTATATTCACCCTTAATGACTGAGGCCCGTAGCGCTGGTGACTAACACTGTATAAAAGACAGTGTTTCATGGTTGAGCAGAACGCTGAAGGGGCCCCGTTTCGCTACACTCATAGATTGGGATCCCAATGCAAGAATCTGTAACCAAATTTCGCCAGTTAGATCTGGCCGACACCCTTTTGTCTGCGCTTGACTCAATGGGCTTTGAAACACCAACACCTATCCAAGCCGCCTCCATTCCTGCACTCCTCGAAGGTCGTGACGCACTCGGTAAAGCGCAAACCGGTACCGGTAAAACCGCTGCTTTTTCACTACCGTTGTTGAACAAAGTTGACCTAAACCAACACAAACCACAAGCGATTGTGATGGCACCAACGCGTGAGTTGGCGATTCAGGTTGCTGCAGAGATGAAAACGCTGGCACAAAACATCAAAGGCCTCAAAATTCTTGAGATCTATGGTGGTGCGTCGATTGTTGATCAAATGAAAGCGCTAAAAAGCGGCGCGCACATCGTGGTGGGAACACCGGGTCGTGTAAAAGATTTGATTAACCGTGACCGTCTTAAGCTTGACGAAGTTCATACCTTTATTCTTGATGAAGCCGACGAAATGCTCAAAATGGGCTTTGTCGACGACGTCACTTGGATCATGGAGCAGGCACCAGAAAGCGCACAGCGTGTTCTTTTCTCTGCGACCATGCCGCCAATCGTAAAACAAATTGTTGATCGCTTTTTGCGTGATCCCGCTCGTGTTGACGTGGCCGGTAGCAACCGCACTGTTGAAAAAGTAGAGCAACAATTCTGGGTGGTTAAAGGTGTCGAAAAAGACGAAGCGATGAGCCGTCTACTCGAAACCCAAGACACGGATGCATCGATCGTCTTTGTACGTACTCGCCAAGACACTGAGCGCCTGGCCGACTGGCTATCAGCTCGCGGCTTTAAAGCGGCAGCTTTGCATGGTGATATTCCGCAATCATTGCGCGAACGCACGGTTGATCATTTGAAACGTGGTGTGATTGATATTTTAGTGGCAACCGACGTGGTTGCGCGTGGTCTCGATGTAGCCCGCATCACCCACGTATTTAACTATGATATCCCGTTTGATGCTGAATCGTATATTCACCGTATTGGTCGTACTGGCCGTGCAGGTCGTGCGGGTAAAGCAATTTTGTTGGTCCGCACCAACCAAATGCGGATGCTGCGTACCGTCGAGCGTGTTACTCAGACTAAAATGGAAGAAATCCAACTGCCGAATCGCGATAAGGTCGCTGAGGCACGTGTCGCTCAACTGGCCAGTGAACTGGCTGAGAAAAAAGATGGCGATGCGATGGGTCCATTCGTTGAACTGATTGAGCAACTACAAAACGATATTGACGTTGATGCAACCACACTGGCTGCTATGTTACTCCAGCGCCAGCAAGGTAAACGTCCTTTGTTCTATAAAGGCCCAGACCCAATGATCGCGGCAATGGATCGTGAAAAGCAGCGTCGTGAACGTCGCCGTGATGAACGTCCAAGTGGTACTGATCGCCGTGATACCAACCCAGCTGACTGGGATACGTATCAGTTAGATGTTGGCCGAGAGCAAGGCGTACAAGTAAAAGACATCGTAGGTGCGATTGCTAACGAACTTGGCTTGAACAAGCATAATATTGGTGCAATCAAACTCGCACCTGCTCATACGTTTGTGCAGCTGCCAAAAACCATGCCGAAAGAAGTCTTTGCGCAATTGCAAAAACTGCGTATTCGCCAAAAAGAGACCAACGCACAACGTGTTGAAGGTCAGATCATGCGTGAACGTCGTGGTGGTGACCGTAACGGCGGTGGCCGAGGCCGTAGTGACCGTGATAGCCGCGGTGGCCGTGGTGAACGTCGCTTTAACCGCGATCGTGGTAATGAGCGTCGCGCGCCTGCACGCGGTGAGCGTCGTCAAGCACAATAAATAGTTTAAAGCCGAGCAGTGATGCTCGGCTTTTTTGTTTGTGTCTGCGATGTAATGCCTTGTTCGCAGGGTATTAACGACGTGGATATAGGGCTTTTCATTGATATTGCTATGATGAAACAAGGCCGATAGAGTTAGACGGCGAGGTGGACTCGCCATGCCACTGTTGTTACGCGTGGTAGGTAATGGAGCCTACACACCACGGCGTGTTAATGATGAGTTGCCCCTGTCATGATTAACTTTCAAAATACACTGCGTCTTCTTGGCATGCCTGTTTTATGGATGGGCATCGTGCAATTTGTTTTCGGGCTTTTGTCGTTGTTTATTTTTCGCGACGGTGTCTCGACACTCTTTTTCTATCCCTCCTTACTCATGATGCTGGCATCATTAGTGATTTCTTGGTTATTTCGTAAAAGTAAGCTCAATCAGGTCACCTTTCGCGATGCCTTGTTGTTTTCAACGCTGACTTGGGTGTTGGTGGGGCTACTTGGCGGAATACCAATAAAGCTAGTGACAGGCGTTAACTTTGCCGATGCAACGTTTGAATCTATTAGCGCACTGAGCACCGCCGGAGCAACTATTCTCAGTGGTCTCGATGACATGCCAGCGGCATTTCTGCTGTATCGCCAATTTCTCCAGTGGATGGGAGGTTTAGGCGTTGTTATCTTTGTGGTTGCGGTGTTACCCATGCTCAACGTGGGGGGCATGCGGTTGCTTAAAGCAGAGACGCCAGGCCCGATCAAAGATGAAAAGCTATCGCCACGTATCGCTAAGACCGCGCACTATTTGTGGGGGGTTTATCTGGTGATTACCTTGGCCTGCGCACTGGCGTATTACCTTGCGGGAATGAGCGCATATGATGCGATTGCACATAGCTTTTCTACGGTATCAACGGGTGGATTTTCAACTCATGACGCGAGTATGTGGTATTTTCAAAGTCATACGCTGCTTATGATTGCGAATGTCTTTATGCTATTGGGCGCGATTAACTTTGCGCTACATTTTCGTATTTTTCGCATCGGTTGGCGTGGTTTGAGACTCTACATCGACGACGAGGAATCACGTGTATTTCTCATTGTCGTGACGTGCATGTCGGCAATACTTGGCTTGTATCTTTATAGTGAAGCACGCTACGACTCGCTGTGGGCCTCTCTTAGCTTTGCTGCATTTCACGTGGTGTCGTTTATTACCAGTACCGGCTTCGGTGCTGCTGACTTAAGTACTTGGCCGGCGGCTACGGCGTTGTTTTTGGTGTTTTGTGCCTATCTCGGTGGCTGTTCTGGCTCAACCGCGGGCGGGAATAAAATTATTCGAGACATTATTACGTTTAAAATTATTCGTCGCCAACTTCATCAATTGGTTCATCCGTCGGCAGTATTACCGATTCGGTATCAAGATAAAGTGGTGTCGAACGATGTGACCCAAGCGGTCATGGCGTTTATGTCGCTTGCCTCGCTGACGACCGGTGTCTTCACACTATTAATGATGACAACCGGTCTCGATTTTTGGTCCTCTTTTACCGCTGTTGTGGCATGTATTAATGTCCTTGGCCCTGGGTTTGGCGAAGTGGGCAGCAACTTCCAGCCGGTCACAGACACCGGGATTTGGATACTCAATGTTGCCATGATCCTTGGGCGTTTGGAGTATTTCACCGTCCTTGCACTGTTTATGCCTCACTTTTGGCGTTGGTGAACCTGGCGTTTAAACAAGCTGTGTCGAGGATTCGGGTTGCAATGAAGCAACAAATTGCTCGATATGGTGATAGCGTGTATAGGGGTTTAAAAATACAGCTTTTTCTCCAGGAATAAACAAACATTGCCCGTGATGATCAAACTCTGTATGGGCAATGGATTCTACCCAATTTGTTTGTAGCTGTTTGCCTTTGCGGTTGAGGAAGTGTTGACGGTGAAACAAGCTATGTTGAGTGATGCTATCCACTTTATCACCAACGTGGTGAAGTGACTGCTCTTGTTGAAAAACGGCATCGACGTTTAGGGTTGCTGAAGGCTGATATAGACGAAAGGCGACTGTTGGCCCGAGATTATCTTTCGCAACAACTTTGCAGTGAGGAAGTGACGATAAGTGTGCTTTCAGGTATTCGGCATTTTGTAAGCCGTGTCCTACCATTGTTTGATAGCCGCGCTTGCCAAGCATATTCAACGCGCAATAACTCCCATAGACACCCGCGGCACCACGAGAACATTCTATGGTCGACTGCAAATGCGTTTGCGCTGTTTTGTTTGACTCGAAATAAGAGAAGTAGTGCGGATCTTGTTTTAGGTACTCCATATCGGCTTGGTGCTTAAACATCACCAAGCTTGCGGTATAGGGGACATATCCCCACTTTTGAAAGTCGATGGTCACAGAATCCGCAAAACGGAGTCCACGAATTTTTGGCGCTAATGCGTGAAGCTTCTCTAATAGATTGTTGTTCAAACCAATAGGGTTGTTGTCGAACGCGTAGTCATTAAACATGATCAGTGGCCAGCCGACGGCGGCATCAACATGAATATGTGGTTTCACCGTGACATTAAAGCGTTGGCAAGCTTGCTCATTAATGCGACAGACACGCTCAACATCGTCAATCGCAAATGTATCTGTCGTACCAAAGGTGAGTAAGACAGTAGGGACGGGAATGCCCTCGGCAAAACAGTGATTGAGGGTGCGAGAAAAGTCATCCAGATCGAGCCGATTATTGCTATCGACTTCGATTCGGAGCGCTTGTCTGGGGATATCGGTGCCCAATAGACCTAAGTTCGTCATATTGGAGTAGTGACCCGCAAGTGAGTTAATCATGCGGAAGTCTTGCCCTTGCAACCCGCGTTGCCCGGAATGGGGGAACTGTTTTCTCAATCCCATTAAATATCCATACAAATTACCAAAGGTACCACCTTGCGTGAATATACCGGTAGATTGATCAGGTTCGTAGCCAATGAGATTGGCCATTTGCCGGACTAACGTCTTTTCTAACTCGACCGATAAACCCGCATATTCACTGTAGACTAGGTTAGGATTGGCCATTGTGGCCAGTAATGCACCGTGTATAGCAGGATCGCACGGTGCGGTAATCACATTTTCGACCGATCGAGGTGACGTCCAGTCTTTCGAATGGGTTGCCGCTTGTAATGCAAGCTTGGGAAAGGTGGTGGCGCCTAAGTCACTTTGTGTGGGGATCTCGGTTTGTTGCTTCAGTAACACATCACTGCTTTCAAACGCAGGCTGCATGCCATTCGCAAGCCAGTGCGCTAATTCTGGTGTGTGATAAATAGGCCAACGCTTAGGATCACGATTAAAAAAATGTTGGCGGATTGTTTGATACTGACTTAAAAAAACGGGCGTTAACGCGTGGGATATCAGTGAATGGGACATAACAACAACCTTTAACGATGATGATCAGGCAGCGGTAGTGCCGCCTGATCACGATGCTTAACGCAATAGGGAGTGATGGCTTTTGGCCAGTGACACTTAGCGCAATTTAAAGTTATTAACCATCCGATCCAACTCTTCGTTAGAGTGGGTGAGTGACTTGGTGGCGGCAGAGGTTTGATTCCCGCTATCCACGAGTTTGCTCACCATATCGCGGATCGACAACATGTTCTTACTGAGCTCTTCAGCAACTGAACTTTGCTGCTCGGTAGCCGTTGCAATCTGTGTACTCACATCGTCAATTTCAGTGACCGACGCGCTCATAATCGTCAAGCTATTTGAGACTTCCGAGGTTTTATCAGCTGTGGTTTGACATTGCTCTTTGGTTTTTTCCATCGCTTCAACCACGCTGGACGTGCCATCGAGTAATGCAGTGAGCATGTCAGAGATTTCGGTTGTGCTGCTTTGTGTACGCGCCGCTAACGCGCGGACTTCATCGGCGACAACCGCAAAACCACGGCCCTGTTCACCAGCGCGTGCTGCCTCAATCGCCGCGTTTAACGCAAGGAGGTTGGTCTGTTCTGAAATATCGCCAATGACAGTTAAGACGTCACTAATCCGGTTTGCATCTGTATTCATGCTGGTAATACGGCCCGACATTTCTTCCACTTCATCAACCAGCGCACTGACCGTGATGACAGCGTTATCAACTACTTTTAGTGACTGATTGGCTTCTTTGCTGGCCGCTGCAGTAATGTTGTTAGATTGAGATACGTTCTCAGCAATACTCCGTGCGCTCTCGCTCATTTGAGTGATTGCGGTGACCACTTGCTCGGTTTCTGCTGAGTGAGCATCTAATACAGCTTCATTTTCACTGGTCGTTTGTGATAACTGGCTGATATTGGCCGAAATCGCCTGGCTGGACTCTGCCACGCTTAACATCATATTTTGTAAGTTTTCGACGAACCGGTTGAAGCCATCACTGATCTGGGCTAGGTCATCATTACCGTTAACGTCGAGGCGTGTTGTTAGGTCGCCCTCGCCGCGAGAGAGATCAAGGACCGCTTCTTTAAGCTTAAGGAGGGGTCGATAAGAGACCTGAATAATGCCATAAATGGCGCCCAGGCTGACGATCAAGAGTAATATCCCTGTGCCTACCGATTCGATTTGAGCATCGGTGACTTCAGCCAGTGCTGTTTTTTGATCGACAAAGACCATCAAGGTCCAGTATCTCCCCTCGGTCAAATTTACCCGTTGAAAGTAGCCATCAAATTGGATGCCGCTATAGGGAAACGTGAGGTGACCTTTTTCATTGCTGCGGAACATACTCTCCATTTCAGAGAAGTTTGCACTGACTTGCGACGGTGTTTTACCAATATCATTCGGATCATCACTGGCAAAAAAGACCGCGTTCTGATCGGTGAGTGTGGCTGCGCCGCCCGCAAAGCGCATTTGGCTTACCTGAGTGATCACATTTTGTAGCGGAATGTCCCCCAGTAAGGCACCAATAAACCGTCCATTCTCAAACACGGGTGCGACGGCACTGATCACTTTCTCACCTGTTACTTTGTCTGTATAAATTTCAGACAAATGAATGTCTTGGCTGGATTTAACTGCACGGTACCAATCACGATCGCGAAAATCGTATTCATTGGTGGTAATCCCGTCGCTTGAGTGATTTGACATATACGAACGGCCACTCTCGTAAGTCATAATCACATTAGCGATACCTGCCGTATCGGCAAGCATCCGTACTTGGGCAACATTCTCTGATTCGGTCAAATTTCTGGCAAAGTGCCCGGCGCCTTTTTCAACCGCGTTGAGTTGGGATTGAACTAATTGCTCTAATTCAAGCACATGGTGATCGACCTTATTTTGCGTTTGTTTCACCAGGGCACTGACCATGTTGTCACGTAATGACATCGCATTCAGCGAACCGAGGACGACCAGAGAGAGGGTCACAAGCAAACCCACTCCCAAAATAATGCGAGATTTAAACCCTAAGGTCATAGCGATTACCCCTTACTGAGCGTGCAGTAAACTGTCTAAAAAGTAAGGGTGAATTCCTTGCAAGGTAGGAACCTATTGCCCGCTTTTTTATGCGGTTATGATAAGACCACCAAGGAGTCACCCAGCCAACACTTTCTTTTACAAGATTGTCATTTTCTTTTAAAAGACTGTCAGTACAAGTTGCTTCATAAACAAAGAAGATTTCTTGATAAGAATAACACTAGAGTGGGTTCTACGATTTTGCCAACTTAAAAAACAAAAAATGTATGACAATCTAGCGTCATTTTAGCCTTGAGTGAGTCATGAAAATAAGACAGAAGAAGATGGTTTAAAACGGTACGTGTGGTAGAGAGGGAGGACAAACGTTATCGTATTTGCAGGCTGAGTGCGGTTCGGCACCAACTCACCGTGTTTGGTGCCTGAGTGTGTAAAACGTTGATCACGGTAAGTGTGAGTGAAGTACGGTTTCAGCGCTCGGTCGTATCGGTCGCTGTTTCAGGGATAATAAAGGCCTCAGGTTGAGCGCGATACTTGTTAACAGATGATAAATAGACATCACGTTGCCAATCCACCAAAACATTGGCTTCTTGTTCGTAAAGGCTTTGTGGCGCTTGGTTATTCACCACTTTCCAGACGGCATACGCAGCTTGTTTATCAAGCTCTATTTTTTGTTTTTCGTCAGCTGGAAGGTTGGCTAAGTTGATATCCATTAGTACGTTCTCATGGTAATCGGAATGAATCGATCCTAACCGAGCAGGGTGTGCTCGGCAAGATTTACCCGCGATTAACGAGGTACTGACATTATAATCTATGTGTCTGTTACGCTGGTCGCCATGTATTGTATACCGACTGGAAAACAGAATGACGTTTGACGAGCAAGACAGACAAGCTCTGCACCAAACTTGGATGTCTTACAAAGCCAAAGCACGGATCACACAAAGCGAAATGGCAAAAAAGTTGGAAGTGAGCCACCTAACGTTTTCTCGCAGTATCCATGGTGATGGCGTACTAGAGAGCCGGTTTGTATTCGCCTTTTGTCATGTCATGGGCGTTGAACCAAACAAAATTTTGCCCAGCTTACGTAATCGTGAGCAAGTTAGCCAAGACGTATTAGTTACCAACAAAGTCGTTGTTGATGGTGATATTGAAGCGGTTTACTACGAGGGCCATACGGTGATTATCGAATACCGTAAGCCGCTGGCGCCATCAGATGATACGACGCTTGAACGGGTTTCTTGATGGACGAGAGGCGGCTGGCCGTTGTGGCTCAGGCCTTTGTGAAAGCTGTGCAATAATTGTTGCGCGTTCGTCGTCAGTCATTTTACCCCAGTTGATGATTTCATCGAGTGTGCGCTTACAGCCGACACAGACATCGTCTTCACGACGGCAATGACCTATACACGGGGTTAACACAGACGCTCCTTAACCTATCACGGGAAGGTAACGGACAGTCCGGCTGGCTACCCGTTACCTTGTTATGGCTCTTTGTTTTGAGTATATCGCGTTGTTTAACGTGTCACCATGCCTCTGGCTTGCTGGGCACGCTCTTCATCACTGGCTTCGGCGGACGCTGGGGTGACTAACGCGGTTTGGCACGCCGGGCGTTCAGCCAGTTTATCGACCCAGGCTTTTAACGCGTCCAGTCCAGTGACATCAATACCACTCCATGCATGAATTCTTGCCCAAGGCCACGTGGCCATATCAGCGATCGTATAGCTATCACCGGCAAGGTAAGAGTGACGTTGCAACTGATGGTCAACAACCTCAAGCAGGCGGCGTCCTTCCTTTTGATACCGCTCAATCGCTGCAGGGATTTTTTCAGGGAAGTAACGATAAAAAACATTCGCTTGCCCCATCATGGGGCCGATGCCGCCCATCTGAAACATCAGCCACTGTATCGCTTGTGAACGCGCTTTAGGATCATCCGGTAAGAACTGCCCTGTTTTTTCCGCGAGATAAAGCAAAATTGCCCCAGACTCAAAGACTGGAAAATCGCCATTACTTTTATCGACAATCGCAGGAATACGCCCATTGGGATTAATGGCGAGAAAGTCAGGTTGTTTTTGTTCGTTAGCCATTAAATCAATGGGATGGAGCTGATAGGCCAATCCCATTTCTTCCAGTGCAATTGCGACCTTTTGACCGTTCGGGGTTGCAGCAGAATAGAATTCAATCATCGTTGCTCCTTGCTTTATCGGTAGGAGATTTATTCGCCACCAGGCTAATGAATTGGCTCTGATCGCGATGAGGTTGTTCGGTTCAGTATTGGGGCCAATGCGTTTTAGATCAATCAATGGATTGTTATCTGTGCGATTGACCATGTGAGTGACAGTGTCACGCCGTCTTGTTGCGGACGGTGAGCCGCGGTGAGTTGAGCTTGATGAAAATCGGCAATAAGACGCGCAATATAGAGTCCTAAACCGAGATGAGGTTTATCGGCGCCGTGATGAGCGGGCCGAACACTCACCATAGAGTGAAAGAGCTGTGTGCGCATATCACTCGGAAGCAGTGGCCCGGTATTAGTGACGGTCATGGTCACTTTGTTAGCATGCACGCTAAGCGCAAGCGTAATGGGCGCCACACCGTCGTCAAATTCCACCGCGTTGGCGATCAATTTGTCGAGCAACTGCGCCAAATAATCGGGGACACCTTCAAGCGTGATGATCTGTTCAGGGAGCGTCAGCGCGAACGTCTTTTCTGGATACGCCAGTCGATACCCTTGCGTGCATCCATCTAGCAGTGCATTGAGGTTAACAGGCTCTTTATCGGCGTTGTCAAAGCTTTGTTCTAGACGCGTCGCTTCGGTCAAGGTGGATAAAATGCCCGCAAGGCGTTGAACCCCATCTTGAGCGCGATTGATATAAGTAAGCTGGTTGGGATCGGTTTGAGTGTACGCCATATTTTCAAGCGAAGAACGTACGACGGCAATGGGCGTGCGCAACTCATGGGACAGGCGCGAGGCCATTTTTTCTAGATACTGATTATAGCCAGCAATGCGTCCGACCATATCGGCAATGGTGCTTGACAGGCGACCAATCTCATCTTGGCTGTCTGTGGTAGTAATGGTGCCTGTGACGCGTCCTTGGCTATCAATGGCGTGATCCGCTTCATGTTGTAGTCGACGTAAACGTTTAGCAATGTGTGAGCCAAACAACAGCAGCAATAAAACGCCCGTGCAGATCACCGCGAGCATGACCGAGAAAAGCGTTTCGAGCGCGTCATTACGTAAACTGCGAATGCCATTGGTGGTTTCTTCAACAATCACCGCACCTGCGACGTCATTGTTGAGCCAAATGGGGTAGGCGGCGGAGAGAATCATGGCTTGGCCATCATCCGAACTGCGCCATCCTGCATAAGGGCGTCCTTGTAGTGCCTGTTGTGCTTGCACCCCTTTGTAAATTGAGGCTTGTTGCATCGCATCGATAAAATGATCAGGCGGTGTCACCAGCAAGCGATCGTACCAAGGGCGGAGCAGCGTATCGGTCAGCCAACCAATCAACCCGTGACGTGTTTGTGGCGCCGATGACGACTGCCAAACACCGTTTGAGGTTTGGATATCGCCATCTTTAGCAAGGACTCGGCTATGTTTATCTACGACCCAAACGCGCGACGCGTTATTATTCATACGCTCAATCAGGGTTTGAATCGCGGCAGAGGGCGTCATAAAACTGCCAAGTGACGCCGGTGTACGTGTGGAGGCGGTGCCAATAATGGCACGCAATGGGCGCTCGAAACTATCGTCCAGATCGTAGTAGGCCAGCCCGAGTTGTTGACCCACGCAGTCTGACGGGAGTTTGATCTCAACCTGATAGCCAGTGTCAGTCGTACGCCATTTGGCAGCAATGGGTAAAGGCTGCGGCGGCCCCTCTGTCTCATGTTGGTTAGATTTTTCAGGTAATCCACTGGCTAAATGTGTCACATGGGCATCGCGTGCGCGCGGATCTTGGCTGAGGGCCACGCGGTAAAACGCGCCTTGGGGAGATGTCAGCGCGACAATGAGGTGATCCTGACTGGTGAGATCGCTCTTATCTTGCGAAGGGGTCGGGGTGGCATCGACAATATCTAGCGCTACGTAGACGGCGTGGTCATTGCTCCCCGTCAGTACAGACAAAGATAACTGATCACTGTGATAGGGGCGTTGATTGAAAATGAGACCGTCACGCTGATAGTGGCGCTGATGGTGCTTATCACGTTGCCACTCGCTGAGATCACCATCCAGGGTAATGGGGTGGGTAAGCCGAAAAGCATGCAAATCTTTACCGGGTTCGAGGCGAGTTGGCGACTGACGATGAGTGAAAAGTGCGGGGCGATCGTTCATTCCCATTGCAAACGCGCGCGCTGTACCCATTAGCGTCTGCTCTTGGCCCTGACGTAAGACGCTTTCCATCTCCCAGACATATTGATAACCGAGGTAAGGCAAGAGCAATAAAAAGCTAGAAAGTATGACAATTTTAGTCCGGATCCCGGCCAAATAAGGCCATAAACCGTGAGTCAACCGACGCCACCTTGCCATTATGCTTGCGCCTCATCCCAGCGATAACCCATGCCATAGACCGTTCGAATACAATCAAACTGGCTATCAATGACCATGAACTTTTTCCGAATCCGCTTGATGTGCGAGGTAATGGTACTGTCATCCACAACCGCATGCGCTTCATCCATTAAGGCTTGTCGGCTCTTCACGTGTCCCGGCCGTTTGACCAAGGCGTGGACCATCCAAAACTCAGTCACCGTGAGGTCAATCAGTTGGTCAAGCCAGTAGACACGCATGCGATCAAGATCGAGATAGAGCGGTCCAGATTGTAAGCATTTGTCTTCGGTCGACGGTGTTTGTGCCAAAAGATCACTGCGGCGAAATAACGCAGCAATGCGTGCCATTAAATGCGGGAGCGACACATCTTTGGTTAAATAGTCATCCGCTCCCATCCGCAGGCCCACCACGGTATCGATATCACTGTCACGCGCGGTCAGAAAAATAATGGGCACAGTCGCCGATAGGGCGCGCAGTGCTTGGCATAGCGCAAAGCCGCCATCAATTTCATTGCCCAAACCAATATCAATAATGGCCAAATCAGGTAAACGTTGCTCAAAAGCCGTTTGTGCGCTGGGTCGGTCCTGATACGTGTGGACTTGATAGCCTTGGCGGCGAATAACATCGGCGTAGTTTTCCCGGATCGCCGCCTCGTCTTCCACAATCGCGATGTGTTTCATAAAAGCATCTTATTACTGGTGTTGTGGTGACTATACCCAAACTGAGCGCAGAGAAAACCCTCTTTCGGCCTGAAAAACCAATTGCCATATTTTTGCCATTATTGGTCGTCACATTGCCATTTTTATACCCGTAAATTGCCTGATCGGCTTGTTTTAATGTCCTTATCGCCAGCACGGCACAACAACCACTCTTTCGAGGACATTATGGATATCAAAAAAGCACTCACACATTCTGTATTCGCGGTTTCTATGTTTGTCGTAGCAACCCCACAAGGCATGGCCGCCACACACGTTGAACGAGACAAAAAGCCAGAATTGATCGGTATGGGCAGCGGCGCCATTGCGGGTGCGGTGGTCGCAGGGCCGGTCGGCGCAGTGGCTGGCGCCATCATAGGCACAGTGATGGGGCAAAATGCCAGTTTTGAAACCCTTGCGACGGAGCAGCAAGACACGATTGAAACCATGAATGCGAAAAATACGCAACTGAGCCTTGTCACGCAAAAATATAACGAGGCTCAGTTAGAGCTTGCCCGCCTGCGTGCAGAGCAACATTCTATTGAGGACATAGACTTAGCGATGAATATTCAGTTTCGAACCAGCTCGGCCGAGATTGAACCCCACTTTATGATTCAGCTGGATGAATTAGCGAATTTTATCCAACAAATGCCCGAGGCACAGTGGCAGTTAGCCGGTTACGCGGATCCGCGTGGACGTCAATCTTACAATCAAGATCTGTCTGAGCGCCGTGTACAGGCGGTAAGAGATTACTTGGTGTCAGTTGGGGTTAGCGCGGATCAGTTAGAGACGATTGCCTATGGCGACAGTCAGCCACTGGCCGATCAAGCCGGCAATGAAGACTTTTTCTTTGACCGTCGTGTCACCCTTTCACGCGTCAAAGGCGGCCAAGTGGCACAGGCACAATAGGCGTCGCTTTATCGCTTTGTCACTTTATCGATCTGGGGCTAGGTCGCGATGCAGCCGCCTAGCCTGTATCAAACGTTGCAGATTTATCTTCGGCAACTAAGGAAGACACCATGATTCGACAGGCAACCCTTCACGATATTGATGCTATTTGCGCCTTGTGTGTGCGCTGTCAGCCTAATCCACTTCCGTTGAGCCAAATGAAGAAAACGCTCACCGACTTGATTCACGCAGAAGATGCTAATGTATTGGTCATAGAACTATGTGGATTGGTGGCAGGCGTGGTGGCATTCAACCTGATTTTACAACTGGATAAATCCAACCATTTAGGGCGCATCAGCACCATTATGGTGGATGAGCACTTTCGGGATATGACCCTCGGCCGACAATTGCTCAGTGCCGCGGAGACCTATTTATTGGCAAGAGGGTGCGGTCACATTGAAGTGGTCCCGAGTTATCACAAAGCCGATGCCCAAAGCTTTTATCTGCACTGCGGTTTTCAACTCACGCCAGAGCGACTGATTAAAGCGTTAGCGGCGTAGTCACGCGCCAAAGGCTTTATCTTTGCCACTTTGCGGACTGGGGAGACTGGTTGGCCATTCGCCGGTCGCTTCCCACATTAACAAGGCTTGTTTAGCCGCGAGGCCGCCCCCGTAGCCAATTAATTGCCCTTGGCGGCCAATGATACGGTGGCAAGGAATGATGATAGAAATCGGGTTTTTGCTATTCGCGCCGCCCACCGCTTGGTTAGCTTTCGGATTGCCGATGGCATTGGAAATGGTCTGATAGCTGGCAGTGTGCCCATACGGAATGGTTTGCAAAGCGGCCCACACACGGCGTTGAAACGATGTGCCGTGCGGGGCAAGTGGCAAAGAAAATGCCTGCCGCTTCCCTGCAAAGTATTGATCCAGTTGGCAGCGTGCTTCATCCAGTATTGGGTCACCGTCGGGCGCGAGGCTTGTCGTTGAGGATGACGGTGTTCGGCGAGGCAAATACAGCCCCGTAAGTCCATTGGTATCCGCTTCTAGTGTTAGCATGCCTAATGGCGATGGATATCGGATAACTGGCATGACACATCCTTGTGGTCGATGATTACTTCTTATCTTGATTGCAATAGGCGCAGGCGGTTAAGAACGCATGTTCTTGAAACTGCTTTAAGCCCAATTCTTTTAGATTGACATCGATCGGGTGGCGTTTGAGTGTTTGCTTCATGATGTTATTGGGCAGCACTTCTGCTTCAACCCCATCGATAAGCTGCAAGACCGCTTCCATTTTAAAGCCCGCACTGCTTCCCGCGAACTTACCCTTAGTTTGACGCTCGCGGATCACAATCTTTTCTACCTGATAGTCTTCGACCAGCTTGCTCATGGTGCGGTGGAAATGTTGAATACTTTCTTGTGATTCGGGTGATGGCACATTGATTTTCTTTGCTCGACAATCAGGCACCGAAAAAAGGTCATTCTCGCTATCTAGCAATACCAGGTTGGCTTCGTTGCCTTTTAGATCAACCGCGCATACTCTCATTGTTTTCTCTCTATCGTTTATTTAGCTAAGCCACAGTCTTTGGTGAAACACAGCCTCTGGCCAAAACCCTCTGTCTGATCAAAACCCCGTCTCTGATCAAACCATGGCCTTTGACCAAAATGGTCACTGAGGCGGGGCAGTATACGCAAAAGCGCCTGCGACGTCACAGGATTAACGAAATGCGTCGACACAGATATCTAGCGCCCCTTCACTGGTAGCGCGTGCGATGCGAAGATCGTGGCGCTTATCCAAGTCGATATATTCCACCTCGCGAAAGTGATTGCTGCGCACAGAATAGAAGGTTTTCACGATCGGGCGCGTTATGTCATCAAGGTTCTCTTGCCACACTAAACCGGCGCGCCCGTCTGCAAGTTCAACTAATGACCCTATCGGATAAAAGCCAATACACTGAATAAAGGCGCGTAATAAGGTGGGATCCAAGTGAAAAGGCGTGAGGCCCATCATGATTTTAAACGCCTCAGAGGGAGACATAGCACGCTTGTAACAACGGTCGGCGGTGAGCGCATCATAGATATCGACAATGCCACTCATGCGGCCAATCGTGTGTATTTCTTCTCCTTGTAATCCGTTGGGGTAGCCGTTGCCATCAAGCTTTTCATGATGCATTAAACTGACATCACGTGCGATGGGTGATAGGTCGGGAATACTGTCCAATACTGGTTGAGAAAAGATTTGATGAAGCTTCATATGAGCGAATTCGTCAGCGGTTAGCTTTCCCGGTTTATTCAGTACTTCATCAGCGACCAGTACCTTTCCAATATCATGCACAAGCCCACCCACGGCTAACTCGTGTAATGTGTGGTGATCGAAGCCTAGGTGTTTACCAAAGTTAACCAGTAAAAACGCGACGTTAAGTGAATGCTCCATCAAGTAGGCACTTTTATCGCGAATGCCACTGATCCAGGCAACGGCGTGCTGTCGTTCGAAAATGTTATCAACAATACTGAGCCCTAAATCCGCGATCGGCGCCATATCGATGGGCTTATTGGCGTAGATGTCTTTTAATAAACGACACAGCTGTTGTTTCGAGGCATCGACTAACGCTCGCGCTTTGTCTATATCTGCGCCTGTCGCGGCATATTTACCCTTGCCTAAAGGGCCTTTGTAGTGGATTTCATCAAGGTTTAAAAGCTGGTCGGCATCAACCCAGACATGTTGTATGCCACTTTGGCGCAGCTTTTCGATCGTTTCAGGACGACGCACATAGCCAGGCTTTGCCATGCGTGTGCGAGCATGTTCAGTTTCGATTTGTTCAACATACATGCCAAGAGTGAGCTGTTGTATATCAATTTTTTGCAACATCGTAGATTGTCCTTGCTACATCATCATCCCGATATGAATGCCGGAAACAGTATTGCTCAAATAACGTACCAACGGTATTTAAATGCGGCGAAAATTAAGTTTTTGTGCGCGCAAAACCATCAGCCGTGTGATGTGCTATGTGTGATGATATACTCTCGCGCTTAATTTTTAAGTTACCTGAGTGTTTTATGCAAATCATTGCCACACATATTGATCAGCGGGTGCGACCACTAGAGAGTAAAACCGTGATTAAACGGGATGCTGCCCGCGCCATTGCCTTGCAGGGTGATGAGATCTTATTGATGTATACCGCACGTTATGATGATTACTCGTTGCCCGGTGGCGGGATTGACCAAGGTGAAACCCAAGAGCAAGGCATGATCCGCGAACTACAAGAAGAGACCGGCGCTCGAGGTATACGAGATATTGAACCGTTTGGCTGTTTTGAAGAATATCGCCCTTGGCATCGAGATGGTGCTGATGTGATGCACATGCTCTCGTACTGTTTTTATTGCCAAGTCGATCGTGAATTAGGAACCCCAACATTTGAGCATTACGAGTTGAATAATGGGATGCGCCCAGTGTGGGTGCGCTTGAATCATGCGATAGCGCACAACAAAGCAGTGATGGCTAACAGTGAGAAAGCCGGGCAGTCGTTGGTGCGTGAAACCATGTTGCTCGAAATGATCGCTCAGCAGCGTGATAGTACCCAGCAAGCCACGGCGTAATCGACAAGGAGTGCTTCATGGACAAAGCGCAACTGATTAAACTGGCCAACATGCCCATGCCGTTTGGCAAGTACGCAGGCCGTGTGTTGATTGACCTGCCTGAAGAGTACTTACTGTGGTTTCAAAACAAAGCCGAGTTTCCGAAAGGCGAGCTCGGTGAGCTGATGCAATTGTGCTTGGCATTAAAAGTTGAAGGCTTAGAAAGCGTGGTTCAGCCTTTGAAGCGGATGTAACCTGCAAAGATGAACGTCAATCAAAATGCTGCGTCGTTGACGCAATGGGCCTAGTCGCGACGAAAGTGACGCTCGATATGCCAACATTGCTTAACCGGCAATCACCCATTGGTGATCATTGTCCTTACCCGCAGTGAGTGCATAAAGAAGTTGTGCGCGGGCGTCGTCACTGGGGGCTATCAGATCATAAATACCGCTGATTGGTTGACCGTTTTCTTGGGTGTCGACCCGCATGGCGGCGGCGCAGGTTTCACCGTGTTGGGTGCCAATGCATAAAGAAACGCGAGCCTCGGCCACTTCTACGCCATCTTGAAGCGCTAATTGTGCGAAGTATGCCAACATGTTTGCATGATCTGATTCTGGCCACTGTTTGGCCTGAAGTTTGGCGTATTGGATCATGAGTGGATGGCTATCGACCCAGTAGATTGTTAATGGTTGAGTGGTCGGCGCGGCAGGCATGACTAAAGGTTCTGGCGGCTGGCTAGTGGCGAGATAGATATCATAACCGGCGAGGCTTTCTTGGGTGGGAAACTGTGCTTGTTTAACATGACAAGCCATCCAACGTTGCTTGATATCAAAATGGGAAATAATTGCCGGCGCGTTCATAAACACCCTTTTCATTGCCTACAAAGGAAACGTATCATAACTGAGTCGGCGTTCAGAACAAACTGCCCCTCGCCAATGCCCGCCAATATAGCCTGCTAGAGATCACAGCTTCAGTGTGAGTGATTTAAATATGAGCAGACGCCATGCGCTGAGTTGCGTAAAATAGGAAGTACAAATCCTATTTTTAGCGATAATTGAGTTCCTCTTTTATGTCAGGTCAGCGACTGCGCGCACAATTTTCCCGCCTTTATCACCACTTTAATGGTGAAGATACAGATACCGCCCTACAAGCGGTGGCCGATATTCTCGTGTGCACGCGACGCAATGCGCGCATGGTTTTGAGTAAGTTAGAGGAGCATGGTTGGTTAACATGGCAACCCTCTGTTGGGCGAGGCAAGTTGTCACGTTTAACCTTCTTACGCAGCGAATCGGCATTGCGCGAAGAGCAGGCGGCACAATGGCTGACACAAGGTAAAATCGATCACGCCTTGGCCTGTTTAGATCATGATGCCACCAAATTGGTTACCTTGATTCAAAAGCAAATGGGACCGAGTACGCAAAATGGTCGTCAAATTGTGCGTTTACCTTATTATCGTCAATTAGAAGAGCTTGACCCACGTGGACCACTGCGCCGTTCAGAGCAGCACTTAGTAGGGCAGATATTCAACGGCTTAGTGCGTTATCGGGGCAATGATCGCATTGTCGCCTCCGATTTAGCACATCATTGGGATGCTCTATCCGCAACTCAGTGGCGTTTTTATCTACGGCCGGGCGTACGATTTCATGACGGACGTTTGATGACAGAGCATGATGTGATTAGCAGTCTGTCTCAACTCGCCACACGGCGGTTTTTCGCCCATATAGCCAGTGTGACATCACCAGGGCCGAGAATGATTGATATCAACCTCTCTTGCCCGGATCCGCTTTTTGATCATGCGCTCACGCTCCCAGAAGCCTTAATTCTTCCGGCCGATGGTGCGAACGACAAGCAGTTTGCTTATCAACCTATTGGCACTGGCCCGTATCGTGTAGCTGAGCGGCAAGCGCATCGTTTGGTGCTTGAAGCCTTTGATGATTACTTTGGTTATCGCGCGCTAACGGATCAGATCCAGATTATGGTCTTTGACGAAGCGGCGATGTGTTATCTCACGCCAAGCACCACGCTGACCCCCGAGCGACTCGCGAGTCATCAGACAACCTTAAGTCAAAAACTTGAAATGGATCAGGGCGCCGGATATTTATTGCTTAATTGTCGCGATGGGCTCGCCAAACAGCCAGCATGGCGAGAATATTTGCACGCTAAGTTGTCATCGTTGCAACTGCTACCACGCTTAGCAGCAAACGGCATGGGTGAGTATCGATTATTCAATGCGTACGGATTAATGCCAGGCTGGATGCATCATATACAAGCCGATCAGCAGCGAGTCGCGCCGGGCCCGACGTCTTTGACGGTAGCGTATCTATCAGATCACCCTTTGTATCCGTTAATTGCTCAAGCAATGACGACCCATTTGGCGGAAGAGGGCATCACGGTGAACACGTTAGCGCTATCTCCGGCGGAATATTTTAGTGGTCGTTACAGTCGCAAAATTGATATTTGGTTGGGCGCGATGAGCTTCGGTGAGCGCGGACAGGTTGGGTTATTCAACTGGCTTGGTACGCATGATTTGGTGTTACATGCCTGTACGGATGCGCTTGTTACTAAGATAGAGACGGAAACACGACGTTGGCGTGAAACACAAGATGATCATTGTGCTGAAACCTTGGCGCGTTGCCTGGTTGAACACCAGATGATCCCGTTATTCCATATTTGGATGGGAGTCATGGCGACGCCAGATTTACAAGATGTCGCGTCTAATGCCGTCGGGTGGTTTGACTTTAAATCGATATGGCACAAGCCCGGTTAAACCGTCGTGTACTCTTCGAGGCCAAGTGAAAAAGTCGCTGTCATGAGCAAGTATTTGTGCAGTGGTAGGCTGTCTTTTATCCGAAATAGAGGATGAAAGATACGATAGCGTCCTTCGGTTAATCCGAGGGGAGAAATGGCATCTGAGAGGCTAGTGGTTGCAGATACGAGGCGAATACCTTGCGCTCGATAGGCATCGGCATGAATGGGCTGGTGGCCTAACCACCATGAGGGAACGGCTTTACTCGCGTTCGTCCGGTCAATCCAGTGATCGCTCACAATGATCACGCGTCCAGGCTCAGAAGGGTCAGTGATACCGTTGTTGAGTAGCCAAGCTACATCACGAACTAACGCGTCTCGACAGGCATTATTGCCACTGAGTAAGCGGTGCGCAAGGATATAAATCGCGCTGTCATCTAACTGGAGTTTGTACACGGTCTGGCTATGAGGGCGAGTGTCGTCGAGAAGATGAAACTGTGCCGGTCTATCATGCGCTTCAAGCACACGCATCAGACGACGCGCTAACGCTTTACCCATATGCGTATCGCGCATGCCTCGATTGTGGACTGTCGGATAGTGATGCTCGCACAGCTTGACACAATCTTGCTGAAAGTGGCGCAGTGCCAGCGAGACCAGATCATCTAACAAAAACGTGTTACTCCTACCAAAAACATCGATACAGCATTGATGGCTACATCGCCCTGATTAAAGTATGTAGTATATCACTTAAATCGCCCAATAAATCAGAGAGAAACGCTACGTTGTGCGCACTTTCTCATCGTGCCGTTATCATCTAACCTATCTTTTTACATTACTTGGTGGGTTTATCGGCCGACATGCCGGCCGCTGAAGCATAGAAATGACAGATATTTACTTTTTGTTGCGACGGTGTAGCCAGCCATAGAGTGAGGAGAAAAAGACGAGAGTGAATATGACGAAGTGGCTGGGGCGCGCGTTTATTACTGGTCGACCCCGACAGATGCGGGCGCTAATGACTCAGTTCTCGATACAGATAGGACTGTTGCTGTGGGTACTCTATGTGCCCAGCGGGCAGGCGACAAGTTATCTGTTACCCAAAGATGGAAGTCGGTTGGTTGGATACCCTGAAACACATCACGTTGAAAAGGGCGAATACCTTGAAGCCATTGCCAAACAGTATAATGTAGGTTTTTTGGCACTACTGGCATTGAACCCGGGTGTGGACCCTTACTTACCCGAGCCTGGCAGATTGGTGCGCTTGCCTCGGCAATATCTGTTGCCGAAACCGCCCCATGAAGGGATTGTAATCAACTTAGCTGAGCTCCGCCTTTACTACTTTCCCGCGCAGAGTGCTGCAGTTACAAAAGCGGGAGAAAGCGTATCCTCGGCGGATAAAAACACGCGTCGGCGCGTCCATATTTTTCCGATTGGCATTGGACGGATAGGGCGAGATACACCCAAGATGGATACCTTCATTAGCCAAAAGCGGCAAAATCCGACGTGGACTCCGCCTCAAAGTATAAGAGACGAGTATCGACAAACGCGTGGGGTTAGCTTACCCGATGTGGTACCGGCTGGGCCTGATAATCCCCTAGGTAAACATGCGTTACGCTTGGGATATGGGCATGGTGAGTATTTAATCCACGGGACCAATAAATCGTTTGGGATTGGCTTACGAGTGAGTGCCGGTTGTATTCGCTTGCGACCTGATGACATTGCTTGGTTATTCGATGCAGTGGATGTCCGTACGCCTGTGCGTATTATTGATACTCCGACCAAAGTGAGCCTTGAGCCTGATGGGCGTGTGATGGTTGAGGCGCATCGCCCGCTATCTACAACGCCTGATGAAGCACATAAACGCATCACTCGAACACCGGATCCCGACGTTTTATCTCTATTTGAGCACTTTGGTCTGTCGACACAGCGTTACCGAGCGGCTTTAGCCGTACAAGAGGGTGCGCCGATTGAGGTGGCTTCTCTCACGTCAGCACAACAGGAAATCTGGCGACAGATAGAACAACAATCAACGTCTCAAGCAGATACGTTTGTCCCGTCAGTTAATCGCCCGGGAGTCAAAAAATAACAAACGGCGCAGCGTGCGCCGTTTATTAAGATAGCTTACCGATTTAGCGTCTATTTATTTCAACGATGAGTAAGCGTTGTTAAAAGCTTATTTTGTGTATGACTGCGCCATATTATCAATGCGCTTATTCGCACGTTTGGCTTCATCATAGGCCATGCCTGATGTGTTTTTCGTCTCACTAACGTCATTTTTCATCATTGAAACGTCATTGGAGAGCGCGTCGACCTTTGCTGATAAATCATTGACGCTTTGTTGTAATGCGGTGGTATTGGTACAGCCCATCAATAAAACACTTGATACGACCGCAGCTAGAGCCATTGGACGGATTTTCATAGATAACCTCGACTGTTGTTTAAAATCGTCATAACGTTAGGAGTATCACGCTTAGACGTGACCACACCTAACCTTAGACGCTAACAAGAGATTTTGCTTGCCAACCCTTCACTTAGCTATCATACCTTGACGCAGTTAACACGAGATGACCGCTTTCGCCTTTTTTGGCTGTTTTTTGTACAATCTTGCGGCCGCCGTTACTGCCTCTTATTCGCTACCGCTGTGATGTTTCATGCCAGCCATGACGGTTTTTACCGGAATTTGCTTGGTTAGCGTGTGGCCATCAGCGGTGGTTAATGTCAGTGAAATATGTTCCCCAACCTCTAAAGGTTTTACCAAGTCAAAGAGCATCACATGCAAGCCCCCCGGCTTTAGAATAACTTGCTCGCCCTTCGGCACTAAAATTTGCGCGATTTGACGCATTTCCATCATGCCATCCACCATGGCGTGTTCATGCAGTTCAACCCGTTTGGCGGCTGGTGTGCTGGCGCTCACCACTCGTTTTAGCACCTTACTTTGGTTATCCAACACCATAAAGGCCGCACTGTTGGGCGCACCAGGAGCACTCACGCGCGCATAAGCATCATGAAGAAAAAATTCGCCATGCGCATGCGCTAGGGGAGCCAGTATAAAAGCAATAGCGGCAATAAAAGGCTTGAGAAATTTCATTGTTATTCCTTATTGTTATCAGTTACCCGTTGAACGGCGGCGACCAGCATGTCGGGGTTTAAGGTGTGTGGGATTTTTTCCAAAAGCTCGCCATCAGGCGAGAGAAAGTAGAAAAAAGAGCTATGGTCAACGGCGTAGTCCATGGCAGAGTCTTCCAGCTCGGTAATGCGATACAACACACCATAGCGTTTCGCAAGTTGATCAATTTGCGCCTTGGAGCCGCTGACGCCTGTGATTAGAGGATGGAAAAAATGCGCGTACTCGGCGGCTTTTTCGCTGGTATCACGCTTTGGATCCAAAGTGATAAACACAGGCGACACCGTCTTTTGCGTCGACTCTGGCAGCGACTTTAACGCCGCCGACAGCACCGCTAGAGACGTAGGACAAACATCGGGACAATGGGTATAGCCGAAGTAAACAATCCGTGGCCGCGGGTCATCAACATTATACAGATCGAAAGGTTGCCCATCGGACTGCAGCGCACCAGCTTGTGCTTGTTGTTGTGTCTGTTGATAGTTGTCATAGAGGGCGCGTGCGCCTAAGCCAACACAAACGGCAATAATGGCGACCAACCAAGCTTTTTTACTCATCATCGCTCCATGCGTACTTTTATGGGGAAATGGTTTTTTGCTTCGTTACCAAGCGTAATCGAGCCTGCCCATGTCATGCTATCTTCTGTGCAGACGGGCAACATTAATTCTCCTTGGTAGGTTTGCTCATCGGTTTTTTTGAGCGCAAGCCGGTACTCACCCATGTTCATCTCCACGCCTTTGAGCTTGACCAGTAAGGTATCTCGCTCGAGTGGTTCGGGGCTGATGACCGTCAGTCTATTTGCATTCATAGGGCGCACCGTCGGCTCAGCGAGTGATGCTTGGTAGCCTTTATACTGGCAAGTCTGCTGATTGAGCACGCACGCATCTGTTAGCACGGATGAGTGTGTTGATGCGGATGCCGGGCTGTTTTCACTTTCAACAAAAGTGGTTAGCCAAGTTGGCGTAAAAACGCAAGCGCCACCAGCATAATGATACTGGCGGGGATCAATAAACGGCGACTCACGGGCATGCGTGAGGATGAAACATTCATGGTTTAGTCCTGTTTAGGCGAGAAGCGCTCCAACAGCAATACCAGCACAAAGCCCGTAATCATGGCAATCACCGCGAGGCCAACTTGTGCCGGATGTCCCACGATTGCCTCGTACACGCCCGGTAGAAGGTTATCTTGCATCAAAGGGACTTGTTCACCCGATGAGTTAGTCCGCCAGGTAAGAGTATGTTTCCAAGGCCAAATTTTACCCAATGTGCCTAACATTAAACCGGTAAGGAAGGCGAGTGTTACTGCATAAAAACGCTCTAATAACCAGGACAGTAAATGAGAAAAACTCAATAAGCCGACGATGGCCCCCAAGGCGAGTAAGCCGAGCATATCCCATTGGCCTTGATGTACCGCGTCTAGAATCGGGCTATACATGCCGAGCAGTAACAGTATAAAGCTGCCCGAGATCCCCGGTAGAATCATGGCGCATATGGCAATGGCGCCGGATAAAAAGACGGTGAGAGGGCTGGCTGTCAATTGCAACGGATTAGCGACGGTGATCCAATACGCAAAGCCGATACCGATAAGCGCGGCGAGTACCGTTCTTAGCGTGATTTTAGGGGCGGGGAGCTGTTTGGCGATATGCAGTGCTGACGCAATGATAAGACCAAAGAAAAACGACCACAGAGGGATGGGATGGTTGGCCAGCATCCAACTAATGCCCTTCGCTAAACCTGCGATACTGCTTAAAATTCCGGCTAATAACACACACAAAAAGGTGCCGTTGATGTGTTGCCATACGGCCTTAAAGCCTTTGCGCCGCCAGAGCGAGAACAAGCTCGGGGTAATACGCCGAATACTTTCCAGCAATAGTGTATAGATGCCAGTAATAAACGCGATGGTGCCGCCAGATACGCCAGGAACGACGTCAGCGGCGCCCATTGCTATCCCTTTCAGATAGGTTGAGACCAGATTTTTGACCATAATGCCATTCATCGATAAAAAGCTAAGGGCTGCATTATACCGAGATGAATCGTCAGTGATAGGCCTGCTTATACTAGGACGACTAGTCGTCTTCGCCATTTAAATTTTGAAGAGCATCAGCTAGTGCCCTCACGCGTTCATTCGTTTGATCGACAAGGCGACGAATTTCGGCTGCAGACTCTCCAGAGCGTTGTGCCAATTGTCGTACTTCATCGGCGACCACGGCAAAACCTCGGCCCGACTCACCGGCCCGAGCTGCTTCAATAGCCGCGTTGAGCGCAAGTAAGTTTGTCTGTTCGGCGATGCCGTTTATTACACCAATAATTTGTTGTATTTCGCTGCTAGATGCTTCGACTTTTGTCATTTCCTTCTCCGTTACATCAACAGCTTGGGCTCTATTGGTCACATCAATACCGTAGGAGACGAGGTAAACAGGGTTCCCTTCGGAGTCAAAAATGGGGGCGACGACAGTATCGAAACGGCGTTCGCTTCCGTCTGCAGCTGTAAACGGCAGTACTTCTTTTATTTGTTTACCCGAGAGCACATCGCTAAATGTCGATTCTCCGAGCTTATTCTTGAGGTTGTTGCTTAGAATTTCTGAGTTCGACGATGTTTCTGCGCGTAAGTGGTCAAGCATGTACGAATTAAACGAATCAGGTGTACCGTCAAGATTCCACTGCATAATGCCGTTGCTGACACTGATCGCATCAAATCGACGTTCTGCCTCAAGTGATCGTTGTTTCGCTTCGGTGATATCAGCTTGAATAGAAATAAAGCTAGATAACTGTCCGTTATCATCAAAAATTGGATTGATAGAGACAGATATCCAATAGGCATCACCGTGTTTGTTATAATTAAGGAGCTCGTCGTAAAAGGGTTCGCGATTTTTTAGTTTTTGTGAGATTTTCGCGACTGTTTCGGTGTTAGTTCCTGGCCCTTGAAGCATAGTGCCTGGTTTTTTGCCGCGCATTTCCGACATTGTATAACCTGTGAGTTTTTCAAACCCTTGGTTAACATAACGGGTATAGCCGTCAGCATCGGTAATAATGACTGAGTTATCTGTCTCATCTGCTACCATCGATAGCATTTTGAATTCTTCCCGACGCTCAACTTCCTCTGTGACGTCTTTGACAAACGCGGTGTACTGAATCTCGTCATCAAGTTCTATTTTAGATATTGAGAAACTTCCCCAACGGTTTTCACCATTTTTACGTACGAAAGGGACTTCGCGGGTGGAGCCCACAATTTTGTTGATACCGGTTCTTCGGTTTCGATTGACTAATTCATCATGCTCATGACGGTGTTGTTCAGGTACCAACATTTTTACGTTATGGCCTAGCATTTCGTCCCGAGAGTATCCCCACATTTGCTCAGCAGATTTATTAGCAAAGGTGATGCAGTTACGGCCATCGATAGTCACGACTGCATCTAGAGCTTGCTCGAGGGTTTGATTAACAATCTCTTGAGCTTGTTTTTGTGCAGAGATATCGTGAACAAATGCGGTGTAAGTAGATTTTCCAGCATGTTTAATATGGTTTAACGAGATGTTCACCCATACACGAGTTCTATCTTTTCTTTCTAACTGTACATCGCGAGATGTTCCGACGATGCGATTTTCTTGGGTCGTACGGTGATGATTAATGAACCCGTCATGACTGCCCCGAATTTCTTCTGGAACCAGCATTTTGACGTTGTGACCTAATACTTCATTGCGTTGATAACCCCACAGCGATTCAGCAGCATCGTTGAAATAGATAACGTTATTTTTTTCGTCGATGGTCACGATAGCGTGTATCGACTGATCCAGTGTTTTTTTGTAACGTCCATCAACGACTAAGTCCTTAAACATTGGCTTGTCCTTTATTGATCATTAACACTCGTGTACTTGTGAGTGGCTGGTGGTGTCAATTTCGTGATGTGTATTCCAACTCGTAAGAAATACCGTACCACATCCGGTACTCTGATGTTGAGTAGACCGATCAACTTTAGGGTTAATATCAACACAAAAAACGATGGGTATTTAAGGCCAAAGTGAGCGCATGAGTGTTCGATTTTCAACCATTGCCGGAATGCCTGCAGCGGGGAGCTAGAAAGGATAATTCATCAGGTTGACCTTTAATGTGTTGTAGGGAGGCCAAGCTTACTGAGAAGTGAATTGCACCAACTGTGATCGCGTTATAACTCAGTACATCGATGAGAAAATTTTTCTATAATTCAATAATTTATCACAAAGCATAGGCTGAGGCGGAATAATAACTACGCCCCCAGAAATCTCTGAGGGCGTAGTGGTGCGAGGTTAATTGCCCATCAGTTGCAAGAGGTTTTCGGCGGTGACGACCGCTTCTTTGCGATTGGCAATGTTGAGTTTTTGATAAAGGTTACGGATGTGGGTTTTAATGGTTGTCCCGGCGACATCTAGTTCATGAGCAATTTGCTCGTTACTGAATCCTGAATAAATCAAGCCAAGTACCTGCCACTCCCGCTGGGTCAATGAGCTGGTTCGTACTAACTCAGGAACGTTTGGATGCTTCACCAGTTTTTCGACAAAGGCTTCATCAAAGTGGGTTGAGCGAGAGCGTTGATGGCTGGCGATTTCTTTCAGTAACTGTTGTGCACGATGACGTTCTAACGCGCCAAGCGCTTGTTGTTCGATCAATGCATGCAACAGCGATGAGATAGCGTCACCCTCAATTAAAAAGTTACCCATCATACCCGTCTGATTAGTGAGTATAAGCGCTTCTTGAAGCTGCGTTTTCGCATACTCCGTTTCATGCTCTTTACTGGCGAGCACCGCTTCCACGATAAGATTTCGGTTCTTATCTGTCACGAGATTGGCTTGGTTCGCCTCGCGACGGAGAAAATCAATGGCTTGGCGAGCCTGATCATACTGACCTAGATGGAGGTGCGCCCGGGCGATATTACGCCATTGAAGCTGGCTAAAGTGATTACAGGCCGATGCGGGGCGAACGGCTTGATGGAGCCACTCCTCCGTATGAGGAAGTTCGTGTTTGGCTTGCCAATAGAGTAACAACGATAAAGACGCGTTAGCGGTCCAATCGACATGATAAACCGACTCACGTAATAGATGCTCAATATGCTCAATGTGCTTGGCAGCTTTGTCGAGTTCACCGCGGCTAACAGCGACGCGGGAGAGCATGGAATAACTGTGTAGATGTTTGCTCGGGGGCTGATTCTCTAGCACTTGGAGCCCCTTGTAGGCACAGGCTTCGGCTTCGTCTAAACGGTTCCAACACCAAAGAATTTGTGCGCGAAGACGTAAAGCAAATTCATGTAAAGGAACTTGGTGTAATTGCTGATCTTCAATGAGTTGATCGGCACTGTCGAGCAGCTCAAATGCCGCTTGCACATAGCCTTGTGCCAGAAGAATTTCACTTTGTTGTAAAATTGCCCAAAGTGCCTGGTGATACACTTGGTGCTGGCGAGCGAGTTTTTCCGTTTGTTGCATCATCGATAAGGCACGATCGAGCTCGCCGAGCACATGGTTCACCTCGCCAACGACAGATGTCGCGACAATACGGCCACGGTAATTGGCGCTATCTAGTTGCTCAAGTGCTTTTTCAGCCAGGCGCATGGCTCGCTCTGGGTCGTTGGCATTAATTGCCACCTGTGCAAGTAGCGCATTGGCATTGCCTTGATAATCAATGTCGAGCGGTATTTCGCGAGCTTGATAGGCTTTTTCTGCACTTGCTAATAGCTCACCCACTTCATGATAGCGATGCTGGCTTTGTGCAAGCCAAGCTCGAAGTAGGCTTAAACTCGGATACTGGTACAAGTACTCGTTATTTAGCTTGCTGATAGCCGCTTCGAGGGTCGATAGCTCCCCACGGTTAAACATCCGCCAACCATATTGATTCAGAATATCTGCCAACAGGGCATCATCCTCGCCATAACGTGCGTGGCGCAATGCTTGATGTGGCGATTCAAGCTTGAGCCAAGCTAAGGCCGCTTGCCGATGCAGTGTTTGTTGCTGCTGTGGGATCCGAGCCTGGCGCTCATGGGCAAGAAATTCAGCAAATAGATGGTGAAAACGGAACCAATTGTTGTCGCCTTCGAGTGGATAAATAAATAAACCGTAGCGGTTCAGAGACTCCAGCATCCCCAACGCGTCGCCGCGCTCCGTTAAGGCATAGACTAATTCATCGTTGAACATTTCTAATACCGACACTTTCATCAAAAACTGACGGGTTTCAGTATCAAGTAAATCAAACACTTCTTCCGCTAAATAGTCCCAAAGGTGGGCATGGTTAAAGCTGGCACACGAGGCCGCGCTTTGCATGAGCGTACGCTTTTGGTGCTGTGCTTGAATCGCAATCAGTTGCAATGCTGACGGCCAACCTTCAACGTAGGTACACAAGGCATTGGCGGTTGACTCATCGACCCCATCGGCCACGCGTTGATTAAAAAAGCGGGTGGTCTCTTCGTTATCAAAGGCGAGTAATTCGTTCCCGATTTCGATCATTAAGTCACGAACACGCAAGTTCGCGGTGCCCAATGGCGGGTTGGCTCGTGAAGTGACGACCAAAGTGAGGTTATCCGGCATGTGCTTGATGAAAAAACGCATGGCTTCATGGATTTCTTCGTTATCAATAAGCTGATAATCATCCAATACCAGATAGCTGGTGGCATGAAAATTCGCTAACTCGGCAAACACATCGGATAAAAGTGCACGAAGCGATGAGAATTGGCGCTTCTCAGCAAGCTTAATGGTGTTTGCGCAGCCTTCTTGCGTGGCTTGATGCAGGGCTTGTAACAAGTAGTTAATAAAGCGGAAGCTATCATTGTCACTGTCATCAATACTAAACCAGCCAACATGGGACTGATCAGCCAGCCATTGTGCGGCCATGGTTGTTTTGCCATAGCCGGCGGGGGAGCGGAACATCACTAATTTATAGTGAGGCGCTTGTTGTAGCATATCGAGCACCCGAGGGCGCAATATGGCGTTATAAAGCCGACCTGGTCGAGTAAGTTTTGATGGGATCCACATAACACACTGTCCTTAACCTCAAATACGGTGCCGGCCCCTCAGCGCGACACTGCTTTATCCTCCTTGGAGTCTATGCGACTCCTAGATCGCAAACTATGATCTCTCTCCACTCTTGTGTTGATTGCTCTAGAATGGTGCATCTACGCCCTATATTTGTGATTTATATCACAATAGTTTTTTGTTTTCGCTATCCTTTTAAATAGCTTTGTACATTTATGTGTCCTGGAAAATATAGAATTTGCGCTGGCGCACAAAAATAACAAAAGTGATTTCTTACTTTTCATGCTGCTTTTCGAATGCTTTTTGTCCCATAACGTGATGTTGATCACTGGCTTGTATGTGGATGCTAGGATTGATGAGAGGCGGCTCACTGTTGGTGTGTGACACAGCTCTCTACGCCCTGCTATCTCCTCCTTTCCGTCACTGTGAGTGGGAGGATGTTTGTTACTCTCGAGTTGGGCAGGATGAATAGCCATCAAGGTTTCATTCCATTATTGAGAGTTATGACATGACCCCAAAACAGCAACATGCCTTTGATAAAAGTGCGTTTAAAATCAGCATGGTCCAACACTTGACCCAGCTAGGTCACGCACCTGAAACCGCTCAACAACGCGATTGGTACCTTGCCTTAGGGCGTGCATTAGCTGAGCACACAACAGGCGACTTGGTGGCGACTGAAAACGATCAAGCGATCAAACAGGCCAAAAGCGTTAACTATTTATCTCTTGAATTTCTCATTGGCCGTTTGACGGGCAACAACCTGATTAGCATGGGTTTATACGATGTGATTGCTGAGGCCGTTGGTGAACTCGGTCTGGGTCTTACCGACTTATTAGAGCAAGAGCGTGACCCGTCACTCGGCAACGGTGGGCTTGGGCGTCTCGCCGCTTGCTTTATGGATTCACTCGCGGCACAGCAATATCCAGCAGTTGGCTATGGCTTACACTACGAGTATGGCCTTTTCCGCCAATCTTTCGATCAAGGGGCGCAGCAAGAAGCGCCTGATGCATGGCGTGAGCCAGAAGGCTACCCTTGGGAAGTCGTCCGTCCGGACCTGACTCAAACCATTGGTTTTTATGGCCATGTTGAGGTCGTTGAAGAAGCGGGGCATACCTATCGTCAATGGGTGCCTAGCTTGAAAATCCAGGCAATGCCTTGGGACTTACCCATTGTCGGTTACCAAAGTAACACCGTTTATCCATTGCGTTTGTGGGAAGGTCGAGCACTGACACCGTTCGCGCTTGATGCTTTTAATGCGGGCGAGTACACCCATGCGCAGCAAGCTGATATTGATGCGGGTAACCTGACTAAAGTCCTTTACCCCAACGATAATCATGATGCGGGCAAGACGCTGCGTTTAATGCAGCAGTACTTCCATAGCGCCGCCTCAGTGGGTGACATTCTTCGCCGTCACTTGGAAGCCGGACATGCGTTGGCGGCGTTGCCGGAGTATGAAACCATTCAGCTTAACGATACTCACCCAACGATCGCCATTCCTGAACTGATGCGTGTGTTGCTAGATGATTATCGCTTAGGTTGGGATGAAGCGTGGGCCATTGCTAGCCGCACCTTTGCTTACACGAACCACACGTTATTACCTGAAGCGCTTGAAACGTGGAGTGAATCGCTCATGGCAGAGCTTCTTCCTCGCCATATGGAGATCATTTTCGAGATCAACCATCGTTTCTTACAAGACGTGGAGCAAAAGTGGCCTGGTGATGTGCGCAAACAGCAAGTGTTATCCGTGATCGATGATCAAGGTGAGCGCATGGTACGCATGGCGAATCTGTGTGTGATTGGCTCTTATGCTGTCAACGGTGTCGCGGCCTTGCACTCACAGTTGGTTAAACGTGATTTATTCCCTGAGTTTGATGCGCTTTATCCAGGTCGCATTCAAAATGTGACAAACGGCATTACACCGCGTCGTTGGTTGAAGTTCTGTAATCCTGATTTATCAAACTTGATCAGTGAAAAAATTGGCGAGCAGTGGCCAGCACAGCTTGAGCAACTCGAGCAGGTTGCACAATATGCTGACGACGCTGATTTTCAGAAAACCTTCATGGCGGTCAAGAAGCGCAATAAACAGCGCCTTGCTGACTGGGTAAAATCCAACCTCGATATCACGCTTAACACCGATGCGATTTTCGATGTTCAGATCAAGCGTCTACACGAATATAAGCGTCAGCACTTGAATCTATTGCATGTGATTTCGCTCTATCAGCGCTTGCTTAACGAGCCAAACTTTGACATGGCGCCACGAGTGGTCTTTTTTGCTGCCAAAGCAGCCCCAGGTTATGAACTGGCAAAATCGATCATTTTCGCTATCAACAAGGTGGCCGAAACGATCAATAACGATCCACGCGTTGGCGATAAGCTTAAAGTGGTGTTTATTCCAGACTACCGCGTAAGCATGGCAGAAATTATCATTCCAGCCGCCGATGTGTCTGAGCAGATTTCTATGGCCGGTAAAGAAGCGTCGGGTACGGGTAATATGAAAATGGCCCTTAACGGTGCCTTGACCATTGGTACCATGGATGGCGCTAACGTCGAGATCCGTGAAGAAGTGGGTGACGATAATATCTATATCTTCGGCTTAGATGTTGATGGGGTCACCGAATTACGCCAAAAAGGCTATCAACCCGAAACAGCGTACCAAAATCAACCGCTTCTAAAAGCCGCTTTAGATAGCCTATTGGATGAAACCTTCACGCCAGGGCAGCCTGGATTGCTGCGCCCTGTCTTTGACAGCGTGATGACAAGTGGTGATCCGTACTTATGTTTGGCTGACTTTGCCGATTATGTCCGCGCACACAATGACATTGATCGTGATTATCGAGACATGTCGCAGTGGGCACGCAAAGCCATTCTTAACACCGCGCTGGTTGGTAAGTTTAGCTCTGACCGTTCCATCCGTGATTATGTTAATAATATTTGGCAGCTAAAAGCGATTAAACGCTAATTGCTAATTGCTAATTGCAATATAACGGGTTAACAACCTGATAGGTGGCAAGGGATTCGCCTTGCCACCTGATAATAATGACAACAATATTGCCCAATAAAAGAAGGGGGCAGACCCCTCGGAGAAAGCGATGAAAGAATCTGCATTAAAGACAGTCGCACACATGGCGAACCTTGCCGACCGTTATATCAGTGCTTGGGGCACAGAAGCGGCGGTGCCAGACAGTACCTTACATGATTTATTAACGTCACTTGGCTATGACACACGTCATGATGATGCGTTGTTGGCATCAGCGGAGAGAAAACATAAAATGGATGTGCTTGCCCCCGTACAGGTGGTGCAAGACAACGAACCGGTTGAAATTGCGCTTTACCTTGGCACCAGTGCCAGAGACAGTGATTTTAGTTGGCGTTTGGAAACCGAACAGGGCGAGTGCTTTGAAGGTTATCTTCAGTCACAAATTATTCGCGATGAACGCAGTGAGGGTGGCCCGCTCGTTTTTAGCTTACCGTGCGCTCTACCTTGGGGCTACCACCGTCTCTTTGTAAACCGAAAGCGCCGCAAATCTCCCTATCAGATGACGTTAATTATGGCGCCTTCTCAGTGCTATAAACAACCTGAACTGAATGCGCACAAAAAAATGTGGGGGCCGAGTATTCAGCTCTACACCTTACGCACTCCACATAATTGGGGCATCGGTGATTTTGGCGATCTCAAACAGTTGGTCAGTGAATTGGCGTCACGCGGGGCAGATTTTGTTGGTCTGAACCCGATTCATGCGCTTTTCCCTGCCAACCCTGAAGCCGCGAGTCCTTATAGTCCGTCATCGCGTCGCTGGCTTAATCTTTTGTATATCGATGTCAGCGCGGTGCGAGAGTTTTCATTGAGCGCCAAAGCGCAGCAACTGGTGGGCAGTGCCGCGTTTCAACGTCGATTACAGGCCGTACGTGATACCCATTGGGTCGATTATAGTGAAGTTGCCGCATTGAAGATGGCGGTATTGCCGTTACTGTTTGAGGAGTTTAAACAGCGGGAGTTGCTGCAACAGACGCATCGTGGCCGCGCTTTCTTAGACTTTATTGAGCAAGGTGGAGACAGCTTAAAACAGCAAGCGACCTTTGATGCATTGCATCAACACTTGCGCGCAGACGACGAGAATATGTGGGGCTGGCCGGTGTTCCCAGAAAAGTACCGTCGCTATGAGAATGCAGCGACGCAAGCTTTTATTGAACAGCACCATGATGACATCCAGCTGTATATGTATTTACAGTGGATTGCTCAAATCCAAATCGAAGAGGCACAAGCGATCGCCGAAGAACAAGGCATGGCGCTCGGTTTATATCGCGACTTGGCAGTGGGTGTTTCAGATGCGGGAAGTGAAACATGGTCAGATAACTCGCCACTCGTGCTTGACGCCAGTGTTGGCGCGCCACCCGATATGTTGGGGCCGCGAGGACAAAATTGGGGCTTACCACCGTTTGATCCACAAGCGCTGCAAGCTTCGGGTTATCATGCTTATATTGAACTGTTGCGTGCCAATATGCGTCACTGTGGTGCATTAAGGATTGACCATGTGCTAGGTCTGTTGCGTTTATGGTGGATCCCGAAAGGCAAAAATGCCAGCGAAGGCGCGTATTTATATTACCCAGTAAAAGACATGCTTGCTATTTTGGCACTTGAATCACACCGTCATCAATGCAGTGTGATTGGTGAAGATTTAGGCACGGTGCCTGACGAAATTGGTGCGTTGCTGAGCGATGCGGGTGTGCATTCTTATAAAGTGTTCTTCTTTGAAACGTCAGAAGAAGATGGTGGATTTATTTCACCGGCCCATTATACCGAGCAAGCGATGGCAACACTTTCCACTCATGATATGCCAACTATTCGGGGATTTTGGCATTGTGATGACTTAAAAATGGGTCAAGAGCTGGGCTTGTATCCGGACGAAGCACAGCTTCAGCAGTTGTTTGATGATCGCTTAAAAGCGAAACAAGGGATCTTAGACAGTGTTCGTTGGCATGGCATGTTGCCGGAAGGTGTAGGGGCAGATGCGCGTTATGTGCCGATGGATGGCTATTTGTGTCGCGCACTACAATTGCATGTCGCAGCCGGCCAATCTGCGCTGTTGAGTGTGCAGCTTGAAGATTGGTTAGAAATGGACAAGCCAGTTAATATCCCTGGTACGGTTGATGAGTATCCCAACTGGCGACGTAAACTCTCTGTGAACCTAGATACGTTGTTTAGCCGCGAAGAGTTAAATCAACTGGCGAAGGATCTTTCGCGGGTACGCTTACACGCGAGTCGTCTATCCGTTTGATCGCCTGATCACCACGCGACCACGCTCTATCCTTAGTGCTAGCCAACACACATGGGATGGAGCGTTTTTCTATAAGGAGCCTTCTGTGTCACATTCCTCTTCCTCGATGACACCATACTATACGCACCCCGATCACTACGACATCGATCTCGCGGCCTTGTACAATCCTCGCTATGCGCATCAGCTCATGGGTGCGCATCCTATGACCTTGCCGGTTAACGGTGAGCCTATTGAAGGCGTGCGTTTTATTGTCTTTGCCCCTCATGCGCAATCGGTCAGCGTGATTGGCGATTGGAACCAATGGCAAGCTGATACCGCCTTGATGACGCCCATTGAAGATGGCTTTTGGGTCGGTTTTATTGCCAACCTTGGCACACACCAACGCTATAAATACGCCTTAACCGGTCCTGACGGACAGGGTTTACCCCATAAAGCCGATCCTTACGGGGCGTACGCTGAGCCTTATCCCTCGTTTGCGTCACTGACTTATGATCAGTCTGTTTATCAATGGAACGATCATCAGTGGCAGCAACGACCCATAACCGCAAAGCATCAACAAGCCTTGTCGTTTTATGAGTTACATCTTGGCTCGTGGCAACATGATGAAAATGGCCAAATGCTGGGCTATCGCGACCTTGCTGCGCGCTTAGTGCCGTATCTGGTTGATATGGGCTATACCCATGTGGAGCTAATGCCGGTCAGTGAGCACCCTTTTTATGGGTCGTGGGGATATCAACCCATAGGACTTTTTGCACCGACCAGCCGCTACGGATCGCCGGATGATTTTAAGTATTTTGTCGACCAATGCCATCAGGCAGGGATCGGCGTGATCCTTGATTGGGTACCGGGGCATTTTCCCACCGATGATCATGGGCTTGCGTACTTTGATGGCACGCCTTTATATCACGATCCTGATCCGCGTCGTGGTTGGCATAATGATTGGCACTGCCATCTCTACGATATGGGTAAAGATCATGTGCGCCGCTTTCTGGTGAATAATGCGCTGTATTGGCTCGATCAATTTCACATTGATGGTCTACGCGTGGATGCCGTCGCGTCGATGCTCTATCTCGATTATTCGCGTGAGCATGACCAATGGCTCCCCAACGCTGACGGTGGAAACGAGAATTACGACGCGATTGCGACACTAAAATGGATGAACGAGTCGGTTTATCACTATTTTCCCAATGCGATGACGATTGCTGAAGAGTCCACCGCATTTCCTGGCGTGTCTGCGCCCACGTATATGGGAGGACTTGGGTTCGGATTCAAATGGAATATGGGCTGGATGCATGACAGCTTAAGTTATATCCGTGAAGAACCTGTGCATCGACGCTATCATCACGATACGCTGACCTTTCCATTCGTTTATGCGTTTAGTGAGAACTATGTGTTACCGCTATCGCATGACGAAGTGGTCTATGGTAAAGGCTCTCTGATGGGCAAAATGCCTGGCGATGAGTGGCAACAAACGGCTAATTTACGCGCCTATTTGAGCTATATGTATGGTCAACCCGGAAAAAAACTGAATTTTATGGGGGCGGAGATTGGTCAAACAGCAGAGTGGGATCACGATAGTCAACTTGAGTGGCACTGGTTGCAGTATGAACGTCACCAAGGTGTTCAGGCTCTGGTGAAAGCCCTCAATGATCTTTATGTGTCGACGCCAGCATTGTACCGACTCGATTGCGATCCGACAGGATTTGAATGGCGAGTTAAAGATGCGGCAGATATCAGTATCATGGCCCATGAGCGGTTGGGCGATGATGGCTCGCGAGTGCTGGTGGTGAGTAATTTCACGCCTGTACCACGTGATGGTTTTCACCTAGGTGTACCGATGAGTGGCGACTACCAACTGATATTAAACTCCGATGATGAGGCATTTTGGGGCAGTGGTTATCCGGTTTACCAAGGAGTGAGTACGGATAAAGTATCAGCGCATGAGCAACCCCAATCACTGACGCTCAATTTGCCACCGCTATCCACGGTTTTTTATCGCTGGCAAGGGTGAATAACTTCAAACCACGCTAGACGACCCAACGAGGAACGCACCAAGTTAATCCTTGGTGCGTTTTTATTTGTCGCCTCGCGCAGACTGCAACGCTATGTTTACTGTACCGCTTACCGCCTTGTTCTAGGTTGAAACCATCAAAAAAGGCCGCGTATGCCTGCCTAATTGTTATCTTTGAGGCGCTGTTTTATGCCGCATCTTCTTCGTCAACGAAGGTCACGCCGTTTTCACGGTGTAGACGCTTGCACGCGCGGCCGTCGCTGTGGAACAAGTGACAGCGGTGAGCGGGAATACCAATCGCGTACTTCTCGCCGGGCTCAATCTCAACCGTATCGAGTTGGCGATAGATCACATCCGCATCGGCACTTTCTAGGTTGAGATAAATTTGCGTCTCGTTACCCAACTTCTCAACGATGGTCGCTTCCCCTTCGATTTTGGCATCACCGTCTTTGGCGGCGATTAAATGCTCTGGGCGAATCCCTAGCGACATACGATCACCGCGGGTGACGGTTTTGCCATCGACCGGTATCCAGAAACTGGCTCCCTCACTTAGCTGCACTTTGACCCGAGTCGGCTCAACATCTGCGATGAATACGCTCATGAAATTCATTTTTGGGGAGCCAATAAACGAGGCCACAAAGCGGTTTTGTGGGTAGTGGTATAGCTCAAGCGGTTTGCCCACTTGCGCGACACGGCCCTCATCTAGCACCACAATTTTATCGGCCATGGTCATGGCTTCAATCTGATCGTGGGTGACATAAATCATGGTACAGCCAAGCTGACGTTGTAACTTGGTGATTTGTGCACGCATCTGCACCCGTAACCCGGCATCGAGATTCGATAAGGGTTCATCAAGTAGAAAAACCTGTGGTTGAGACACCAGGGTACGGCCAATGGCGACGCGCTGACGTTGGCCGCCCGACAGGGATTTTGGTTGTCTATCTAATAAGTGACCAAGTTGCAAAATTTCCGCCGCTTGATGCACGCGTTTATCTACCTCAGCCTTATTGGCTTTTGCCAGCTTTAAACCAAATGACATATTGTCGTAGAGGTTTAAGTGGGGATAAAGGGCATAGGATTGAAACACCATGCCGACGCCACGCTTAGATGGCTCAATATCATTTACTCGTTGATCATCAATGTAAAGGTCGCCCGACGTAATATCTTCCAACCCGGCAACACAGCGCAATAAGGTGGATTTACCGCAACCAGAAGGACCGACAAAGACGACAAATTCGCCATCTTTAATCTCTAGGTCAACGTTTTTAGAAATCATTACATCGTTGTCATACGCTTTACAAACGTTTTTAAACGTGACACTTGCCATGTCGCTCGCCCTCAATCGCTTTTCATTAATTCGGCTCAATTTGCATGATACGTGGTTATGTTATCAATGTGGGTCGTTATAAGCGTTACCGCTTTTGTTTAACGTTCATTGATGATTAATTAGCCACACTAGGGAAAATACCACTCATGCTTTTTTTGATGAGACTCAGTGTGTCTTATCTGCGCTAGCCCTGCATCCTCCTATCATCAATTATTACAGGGGGAGTAGGCGGGGAGGAGGATTTTCTCCTACCTAAAATAATTTGAGGGCGTACTTCACAAAAATCTGAGCTAATTAGTTGAACTTGATCACGTTCAGTTTATTTTTGTGAGCCGCATCATTAGTGACGAGCGATATGGATCACGAATTCGCTCGCAGTGGTGTAGGGCGTAGAGACCAGGATGATGAGGAATGAAGAGGAATTACCCATGATAGAGCCTGAAACACAGCTCATCCTCCATGGAATCGTGCTACACCTCAGTAGAAGAAGGATAGAAAGATGAATAAATCACTTAGCGCTGTTGCCCTCGGTACCCTGATTGCACTTGGCTCATTTGGTGCAAATGCGAATATCGAAGAAGGTCAGCTGACCATTTGGATTAATGGTGACAAAGGTTATAACGGCCTTGCCGAAGTGGGTGACCGTTTTGAACAAGACACGGGGATCCCTGTCACCGTCGTTCACCCTGATGGCCTGCAAGACAAGTTCCCGCAAACCGCATCAACGGGTGATGGCCCAGATATCGTTTTTTGGGCGCATGACCGTTTCGGTGGCTATGCCGAGTCAGGCTTATTGACAGAAATCCGTCCGTCGGATCGTTTAAAAAACGGCATGGTCGACTTTGCTTGGGATGCGGTCAAATACAAAGGCAAATACGTCGGTTATCCGGTGGCCGTGGAGTCACTGTCTCTTATCTACAACAAAGATCTCGTCCCTAACCCGCCAGAAACGTGGCAAGACGTGGTTTCGATAGATGCCAAGCTCAAAGAGCAAGGCAAATCGGCTATCATGTGGAACTTAAAAGAACCCTACTTTACTTGGCCACTGATGGCGGCTGATGGCGGCTATGCGTTTAAACAAACCGCAACGGGTTATGATGTCAAAGATGCGGGCATCAATAATAAAGGGGTTCACGATGCACTGAACTTCATGAAGCAGATGGTCAAAGATGGCGTGATTTCTTCTGATATGGATTATTCCGTTTCTGAAGCTGCGTTTAACAAGGGTGACACAGCGATGACCATCAATGGCCCATGGTCGTGGGGGAACGTTGAGAAGTCAGGCATTAATTATGGTGTGGCTACCTTGCCAACTTTCCAAGGTGAGGCCTCTAAGCCCTTTGTTGGCGTGTTAAGTGCCGGTATTAGCACCGCGTCGCCAAACAAGGCACTCGCCGTCGAGTTTCTTGAAAACTATTTGCTGACCAATGAAGGCCTATCAACCGTGAATGCGGATAAGCCTCTGGGTGCGGTGGCGTTAAATGCTTATCAAGCTGAACTTGCTAAAGATCCGCGCATTGCGGCAACGATGGAAAACGCTAAGCATGGCGAGGTAATGCCAAACATTCCGCAAATGAACGCGTTCTGGGCGGCAGCCAAAAACGCAATTATCAACGTGGTTGATGACCGTCAAAGCGTTGAAGCTGCTCTTAACGACGCAGAAAAACAGATGGTTAAATAAGCTCTATCTGCAGGGGGGATGCGTCCTCCCTGCACACTTCAGAATTAAGTGAGTAGCGTTCCTTATGCAGTCAGTCCAAGGTTCTCAAGCTATGACAACGTCAGGCTCTTCTTTGCCCAGCAGCACAAAAGCGTTCATCAAATGGGCGCTGTTGGCCTCTGTGGCTATTATTAACGGTTATGCCACCGTTTTAATGTATTCGCGTGGTGAAACTGCTTTTGCCCTGTTAACCGTGGTGTTAACCGCGTTAGCTCTGTACATTTTTGGTAGTAAAAAGACATATGCCCACCGATACATTTATCCAGGTATCGCGGGAATGATTCTTTTCATCATTTTCCCATTGGTATACACCGTGGGGCTTTCACTTACCAATTATAGTGCCTCCAACCAGTTATCTTTCGAACGCGCTCAGTCGGTATTGCTAGAGCGAACCTTCCAAGGTGGTGATAGCTATCCGTTTTCTCTTTACCAAACGGATAAAGGCGCGCGTCTTGTGGTGGAGATGCCGGAGGCTCGCTACGCCACCAAACCGTTTGACTTTGCAGCCCTTCCAGCCCAAACACTGGCGTTAACGCCAGTCGACAGTATCTCGGGCGAAAAAGCGACATTACGAGCGGTGATCCAAAATCGAGACGCACTCAGCGCTCTCGAACTTAAACGCAGCGATGATCAAATCATTCGGATGAGCGGTTTAAGGAAGTTTGCTGCCATTCAACCGCTTTACAGCCTGCAAGATGATGGTCGTACACTGATCAATAACCAAACCGGTGAAACACTCAAGCCAAATGATGAGATCGGTTATTACCAAGCGGTTAACGATGCCGGCGAATTTGTTGGCGATACTGTTTCACCTGGATATGTTGTTCAAATTGGTACCGATAATTTCGAACGCGTATGGACGGATGATGGAATTAAAGAGCCCTTTATTGGCATCTTTATTTGGACGATTGTCTTTTCGGTATTATCTGTCGCTTTTTCCCTATTTATTGGTTTGATTCTTGCCAGCCTTGTTCAGTGGGAAGAGTTGAAGGGTAAGTCTATTTATCGTCTACTCCTTATTCTGCCTTATGCGGTGCCAGCGTTCATTTCGATTTTGATTTTCCGCGGTTTATATAATCAAAGCTTCGGTGAAATAAATATGGTATTAGAGGCTCTGTTTGGGATCAGTCCTAATTGGTTCTCAGACCCTGTAATGGCCAGAAGTATGGTGGTAACGGTCAATACTTGGCTGGGCTTTCCTTATATGATGATTCTTTGTATGGGCTTGCTTAAGGCCATTCCGGATGATCTCTATGAGGCATCAGCCATTGACGGTGCGAATTTCATCCAAAACTTTACCCGCATCACATTGCCGATGATGATCAAGCCTCTCACGCCTCTGCTGATTGCAGCCTTTGCGTTTAACTTCAATAACTTTGTGATGATTATGTTGCTGACCGAGGGTGGGCCGAGTCGAATTGGTACATCTGAACCGGCCGGTTATACCGACTTGCTGGTCAGTTACACCTACCGAATTGCGTTTGAAGGCAGTGGCGGTCAGGATTTTGGTTTGGCGAGTGCGATTGCGACGCTGATTTTCATTTTAGTTGGCGCTTTAGCTCTAGTGAATCTGCGCTTGGCACATAAAAACACGCAGTAAGGATATTTAATATGGCAATGGTACAAGGTAAATCCTTAAAATATCGCGTCTGGGCAACCCATATTGGCCTGTGCTTATTTTTGGCGCTGATTTTATTCCCGCTGTTAATGATTATTGCGATTTCCTTCCGTGAGGGTAATTTCGCTACCGGGAGTTTGATCCCGAAAAATCCGTCACTGGAGCACTGGAAGTTAGCACTGGGTTTCTCGGTGACTAACCCGGATGGCACAGTCACTCCTCCACCATTCCCCGTCCTATTGTGGCTATGGAACTCGGTGAAGGTTGCAGGCATTACTTCGTTATTTATTGTAGTGCTGTCTACCACCTCGGCATACGCCTTTGCCCGTATGCGGTTTAAAGGTAAGCAGACTATCCTCGATGCAATGATGATCTTCCAAATGTTCCCGGCAGTGCTGGCATTGGTGGCTATCTACGCCTTGTTTGATAAGTTAGGTCAGTACATTCCATTTTTAGGGCTCAACACTCATGGCGGCTTGATCTTTGCCTATTTAGGCGGGATTGCGTTGCACGTCTGGACCATTAAAGGGTACTTTGAAAGCATTGACGGCTCCCTCGAAGAGGCTGCGGCTTTGGATGGGGCGACACCCTGGCAAGCCTTTAGGTTGGTATTGCTCCCGCTCTCAGTGCCCATTTTAGCGGTAGTCTTTATTCTGGCATTTATTATGGCCGTGGGTGAAGTGCCGGTTGCGTCGATTCTGTTGTCGGACGTTGATTCGTATACCTTGGCGGTAGGGATGCAGCAGTACTTGTATCCGCAGAACTACCTGTGGGGCGATTTCGCGGCCGCGGCAGTACTGTCAGCGGTACCGATTACAGGTGTCTTCTTGCTGGCACAACGTTGGTTAGTGGGTGGTTTGACTGCAGGTGGCGTGAAAGGATAACCCTCAACGCACCGTTGATTGCTAAAAAGCCACGTAAAAGGCAGCTGATAACAGCTGCCTTTTTTGCGTAGGGTTATAGGGTGCTATAGCCAATCACCGTCAATGCAGACCAAAAAGCTCTTTTCTGCCAAACGTTGGAATGGCTCTGGTGTAGCGACGGTTGTCTCATCGGTCACCGTGTCACAGACAATACGCCACTGATGATTTTCTGGTAGCCGTAGGTTGTGCGCGGTGTCGCTGCTGTTAATGGCAATAAGCATCGATTGGCCCGCGTCAGGGTGGTGCGTGCCGAGCGTGACCTGACAGCAGAAGGCTTGCAGGCTTGGCCATTGATCTTCTTGAATCTGATCGCCATTTGGGTGCCGCCATGTAATCTGATTGCAATGGCGCTGTGTGCCACTCAACGCATCAATAAAGCGCGGTAAGATAGCGTTTCGACGCTCAATCATGGTAGCAAGCCAGTTTGACCAAGCATGATCCTGTGTTTGCCAATGTAACCAACTGATGGGGTTGTCTTGGCAATAGGCATTGTTATTCCCTTGTTGCGAATGGCCTAAAACATCTGCCATCAGAATGTGCGGCGTTCCGAGAGAGAAGAGGATGCTTGCTAGCATATTCCGTTTTTGGCGAGCCCTTATCTCAATAATGTCAGGATTGTTTGTCGGCCCCTCGACACCATAATTGGCGGAGCGATTGTCGCCATGACCATCGTGATTATTCTCACCATTCGCGTGGTTGTGCCGTTTGGCGTAACTAACTACGTCTTGCAGGGTAAAACCGTCATGATAGGTGACATAGTTAATCGGCAAATGATCGGGCCAATGCGCTGCGCTGAAAACGTCGCGCGATCCCATCAATCGCGTGGCGAAATCTTGCAGTATGCCTGGATCTCCTCGCCATAAACTGCGGGTGGTATCGCGTATTTTATCGTTACATTCGGCCCAGTTAAGCGGAAATTGTCCTAGCTGATATCCATCGGGGCCTATATCCCATGGCTCGGCAATCAATTTGATCTTAGACAGGATCGGATCTTGAGCAATAGCATGGAAAAAAGCACTATGGGGATCAAAGGTATCGCCGTCTCGTCCTAAGGTGGCGGCGAGATCGAACCGAAATCCATCAACGTGGTAGTCGGTGACCCACATCCGTAAGGTATCAAGCACCTGCTTGAGTGCGGCAGGATGGCGTATATCAACGGTATTGCCACAGCCGGTATGGTTGCGCAGTCGTTGGCCATCATGTAAGTACATGGCATGATCAAGCGCTTTATAATGAAGAACCGGCCCGCCTTCTCCGCCTTCCGCCGTATGGTTAAACACCACGTCTAAAACCACTTCAATGTCGTGGCGGTGCAGCTCGCGTATTGCCGTTTTCAGCTCGTCAACCGCATTTTTCTCCGCGTAGCGTGGATCGGGTGCCATCCAAACGTATGGGTTATAGCCCCAATAATTGGTTTTTTGCTGGCTGAGTAAATGCGGTTCCGGTAAGCAGGCAGTAATAGGAAGCAGTTGCAGGCAATTAATGTGATGTTTTTGGTAAAACGCCAACATCGCTGGTGAGACTAAGCCTAAATAACGCCCTTGCTGCGCTGGCTCGACATCTGGATGCTGCTGAGTTAGCCCTTTTACATGGGTTTCAAAGATGACGGTATCGTGCATTAGACGTTGAGGCGAGGGTATACCTTGCCAATCAAATGATTCATGATCGACGACTTGGCAACGCGCCAGCAATGTACTTTGCGATGGTGTATAAGGGGGCTGATAGCTTAAGGGGCCAGTCATCGCTTGCGCATACGGATCGGCCACACACCATGTTTGGCCATTATGTGAGATTTCAAAACTGTAATCTTGCCCTGCAACCATATCAGCGACCTCTTTTGTCCAATAACCACGCTTGTATTCGCGCATGGCGAGCCGCTGAGGTTGGTGCCCTTGATGCCACAACAATAAATGCACGCAGTCCTGGTCTGGTGCGTACAAAGTAAATCGACAACCTGAGTCGTATAACTGAGCCCCTAATGAATAAGGAGCAGGAAAACAAATCGACATAAATAACACCATTAAATTGGACTCGTTGCCATTAGAGCTTTTAATCATAAACAATTCAATCTGATGTCACATTTATGATGATTGCCCAGTATGTAATTAAGTTTCATACCTTTAAGAATAAATCTATTAATAGTGATCGTGTCGACATTTTGTAGGCCTGTTTAGCGAAAAATAATTACCAATTACGCCCTCGTTCAGTGACTCAGCTCGACAAGTTTAGATAATTGGCTATCACTCATCCTTTCTCCTCCTCCCCCTGAAATCGCACGGCCGGATGACGCGAAAATGACCGCTCAGGGATAGGATAATTCTAGGATAACGAAGAAAGCTAAGCCTTGGATACATAGTCTTTTTCCACTACCCACTGCCGGTGTGAAGAGACACGTAAAAAAGGCCCATTATGGAGTAAGGTATGAGAAAAGTAAGTTTAATTGCCGCAGCCGTCGCGACTGCTGTCACCGCTACCTCAGCGTTCGCTGTAGATTTTAATGGCTACATGCGAGCAGGAACTGGAATTAGTGCATCTAATTATGATAATTCTGACACCGGTGATTTGGCTATTAATAAAAATGGTATTGGTCGCCTCGGCAATGAAAATGACAACTACTCTGAGTTTGGATTTTCGGAAGAGCTAAAAACCGGTGAACAAACTTGGCGAGTTGAGTCAATGATTGCGTCGGGCGCGCCTGGTGAAAGTGGCTGGGAAGATAGTGACTTCAACGTCGCTCAGTTTGCCGTAAAAGCAAAAGGCGTGTTGGCCGACAAAGAGGCAACACTTTGGGCGGGTAAAACTTATTATCAACGTAAAGATATCCATATCACTGATTTCTACTTCTTGAATACATCAGGTACCGGTGGTGGTATTGAGAATCTATCCGTTGGCGACCAGAAATTGTCTTTAGCATTGATTCAAGATAATGGATCTCAGAAAGTTGCTGATGGCCAGAAAGCAGTCCTCACTGATGCAGCTAATACTGATATTAAGGCTTGTGATGGTAGCCCATCATGTGAACTCGGAGTGATTAACGATTCAAGCAGCTACAAAGACGTGCTTAACGAAAAATCGGAAGATGTTAATGGCTATATTGCCGATATCCGCCTAGCCGATATCGATCTGTGGTCGGACGCTAAATTAGAACTGGCAGCAGCCTACAACTTTGGCGTTGAAAAAGCCGATCAAGATCTTAAAGCAGATGATGGTCTGTTGGTCACCGGTATTATTCACCAGGGAATGGATAATGGCTTTAACCAAACTATTCTCCAGTACGGTACCAATGGCTATGGCGTTCAAGCGGCTAACTTCTGGGGGGCTGGCACTTATTATGACCGCTCCGGTGATCAAAATGACGCGACAGGCTATCGTCTGATTAACTGGGGGGTCATGAACTTAGGTGAGTCTTGGGAAATGGGCCACCAACTCGCTTACTTAGCTGGTTCTGATATAGGCGCTTCTACACTCGATATTGATCAATTCTCTGTTGTAGCGCGCCCTATGTACAAATGGAATAATACCATGCGTACTGTGTTCGAAGCTGGCTATAATGCGGGTGAGAAAATCAATGATGACGGTAACGCGGTCGAAGACTTTGGTAATTCTAAATTGACCGTTGCGCAAGCATGGGCAATGGGTGACAGCTTCTGGGCACGTCCTGAAATCCGTGTATATGGCTCGTATATCTCTGACCTTGAAAACGATGACGCTTTTGGTTCAGGTGAAGATAGTGAGCTCGTAGCTGGCGTACAGGTTGAAGCTTGGTGGTAAGCCTTTTTTAAACTGTCTTTTTTCATAGCCGACAATTGTCGGCTATTTTTTTAGGTGTTTTATATGAACAAAAAAGTGTTATTTATCTCTGGATTATTACTGCTTAATGGGTGCTCGACGATCGTTGATAACCAATATCAGATTGCACCTACGGGAGAGGCAGTGACGCAGATTGAGAAAGCGAAACAACTACCGCTAGAGATGGATAAAGAGATCAAAGTAGCGGTCACCACACAAACACAAGTCCTAGATATCGATAGCATTGATAGCCCTGGCGTCATTTTCGACTTACCAATGGTAAAAAATGGACTAGCTATCAATATTGAGGCAGAAGTCAACGACAGTGTTTTTGTCCCAAGTGCTAAAGTCATTAACCAGTCTGGCGATATTCGTGCTGAGCTTGATGATGAGGAGTTGGTCTATTTAAAGCCCCGTCTAGCCGATGGCAACCGTTTGCAAGGGAATATTAAAGTCCATCCACAAATTGGCGACAGTTCACTCTATTTGGTTATTTTTACCGATAAAGATAAACTTAATGAAACGGTGGCAGTCAGCCACCCAGCGAAATTGGATGCAGAGGGGAGAGGGAATTACTTTCCGGAGGTAGGTGATATTCAAGTGCCGCGCGCGTTGACTGGCACGTTTTCCATCGAAGCAACCGCATTGGGCGCACGTAACAATGCTCAGTCTATCGTCCTGCCAGCGCTCTCCGCCACTGAACGCCCGCAACAAGAAAGCGTTAGCTTTTATCATCAGGCTATTCGGGCCGCCATTGCAGACAACGATGTCGACAAAGCAATGGGCTTGCTGCGTGATGCGGAGCAATTGGGTATCACTGACGCTGACCAAGTCTTTCGTGACGCGATGAAAGCACAATTAGACAAGAAGTAATCTCACCATTTAAGCTACGTTTTACATTGCGTCTTCAACAAGACATAACCTCAAAAGGGCAACGTTGGTTGCCCTTTTTTAGTGTGGAATAAAGTTGGAAACTAGACCGTAAACGTATCGACCAGTTGGCGAATCGTTTTGGCCTCGTGGTTGAGGGTTTGGTTTGCGCCTTGCGCTTGCTCACTGAGTGACAAGGTTTGTTCTATGCGTTGTGACAGTGCCTGGATGTTTTCAGCCACCTGCTGAGAGACGGCACTTTGCTCTTCCGCCGCGCCTGCGGTTTGGTAATTGATATCGCCTAGCTGCTGCACCAAATCAACAATCTCGGTTAAGGTCTCTTGCACGGAAACACTCGCTTGATAACCCTCCGCCGCACCACGCTCACCTTGTTGGATGACAGCTTCAATATCGGTGAGGAGTTGGTTGAAGGTTTCCAGCGTCGATACGATTTGGTCGACAGATTTTTGTGAGTGCTGGGCCAAGGCGCGCACTTCATCGGCCACCACCGCAAACCCTCGGCCTGCTTCACCGGCGCGTGCCGACTCAATCGCGGCATTGAGCGCTAGCAAGTTGGTTTGATCTGAAATGCCGCGAATGTCGTCGAGTAGAGAGGCAATATCGCTACCACTGGCTTTGACTTCGCTGACAAAACTGTTGGCCTTCTGCAGATCGGTGTTGGCGGTTTGGTTACGTGCGACATTGTTAGCAACATTCTCCATGCATTGATTCAGCGATAACACCACCGCAGCGTTTTTCTCCTTTGACGCCTCAGAGTTTGTTGCCACATCTTTGGAGGTTGCTGTTAGTTGTTCCGTAGCCGTCGCCGCTTGATGAAGGGTCTCGGTGTTATTAGACAGCGCTTGGTGAGCATCGGTGATCGCATGGTTAGCCGTCGTTGAAGTATCCGATAAGCGTCCACCTGCTTGCTGAATTTGGCCAACCATCGACTGTAGCGCATCCAGCATCTGATTGACTGACTGTTTGATACTATCAATCTCGGTTTTACCCGTGACGGATAAACGCTGAGTTAAATCCCCACCGCCTTGCGCAATCGCCTGAATGGAGTGATCAACACTGGTTAACGGCGCCAATTGGCGTTTGATGACGACTTGAATGATGATAAACGCCAAAATCAGCACGATACCACTTACCAGATAGATGGTGTTTTGGATATGCGTCTCGGCCTCGGTCATCATTTGATTGAGTTGCGTCACCGGTGCCATAGCAGCAGATATAGGGGTCACAATCATCACCGACCAGGTCTTGGTCATATTGCCAAACTCAATGGGTTGCGAGACGTAAAAGTGCGAATCGGTTTGCTTGAATTGGTTTGTTGCGTTCTGGCTTAGAAGGTTAGAAAGTGGTTGGTAAGCAGGAGAGGAAAGTCCTGAGACCGCAGCGCCATGTTGAACGTGCTGATCGGTACTAGCCACAATCCGACCATCTTGACTGATAACAAATAGTTCCCCGTCATTATCGGCACGTTTGGCTAAGAGTGATTGGATTTGCGAGGTCTTGAGCGTACTTCCCACCATAGCAACCGTTTTATCAAAGCGAAAAACGGGAGTTGTCACATCGAACACCGTTTGCGTCTTACCATTAATCTGAGCCGTTCTTGGATCAGTAATACAATCTTTTTGTGTGTTCACCGGGCACTGATACCAAGGGTTGGATTCTGAAAAGTTTTGAGCGGCTTGAAGACGCATTTCTCCGTTCTCATCCACCGATACAGACGGTACATAGCGTCCATCCGCTGCACTGGTTGGGTCGCCATAATAAAAGGCATCGGCCCCTAAGACGTTTTTTTGCCACTCGGTATAGATGTTGTGCCACTCAGGCTGACGTTTCAAAATCGAATACATGATCCTAGGAATATCATCACGATCGAGGATCCGCGATGACTTATTCTTCTCCGCTTCTGACGTATATATCTGAGCAATGGTTCGCACCGTATCGAGCGGAGAAGCGATGTAGGCATGAATCTCTTCACTGAGTGCTGTTGCCCGATTCTGCATTTTTATCACCTGATCCCGCTTCACATTCTCTGTCACCTGAGATGACATTGCTGATTGACTGGTATTCAGAGTTGAAAGAGAGATGGTGCTGACCAAACCCAGACCGACTAACACGATTGCAGAGGCCGTTAGGCTGATTCGTTGGCTGATAGAGAGGTGACGCAATTTTTTCATAATCACTTTCCGCACAAAGAAAAAATTCGGAGGTCGTCGGGCGGCGTGACGATGGGTGTCGTGCTAGCGAGCAATGGCACAACAGATAACGCGCGCCGACGGTGACGATCAGAGTTTCTAGTGTTGCTCAAATAGACAACAGGCACATCCTCCTTATTTGCGCTTGTAACGCTTGCAATAAGGAGGAGATCAGGAGGGGGAGAGAGCTAATTTGAACGATCAGCTTAAGCCGATCCAGCGCACATCACATTGCCTTGACCGACGTTGTCACGTTGCGACGATCACACTGCTTGGGTTAAAACAGCAAGCGAAACTGCGCTTATTCACAATTTTGTTACTAACGGAGGAGGGCGTAGGCAGATGGATGAGGTTGCATGTTAGCGCATGTGCTAACGGTACGAAGCTTTCACTGATCCACAATCATTAAAAATAATTCTATATTTTAATTATTTATATGTGGTTTTTTTAATGATTTAAACGCAATAAAGAAAACATCTTTTTATTTGTTTTTTAGAGTTTTTACTCGCTAACATGATGTTTACATATAAATTGTCATGACAATGTCAAGGTGTCAGCGTTGCGTGTGTTTTTGATCATAAAAAATAAAAATGAGGCATTACTCCAAAATTATGCATTTTTAATTAATGTCTAATTTTTCGTTATGTATGCTGGCGCACCGTCAGTGATTGCAGCACAACAGGTCATTGATGTTTGTAAGATGTTAACGCAGTCCAGCGTGGCAGGATCATTCCTGGCTGTGCTGCCATTTTGGTGAAGGTATCGAGGGTTCAAAGTGTCCAAAGAAGGAAGCGTTGCGCCAAAAGAGCGCATAAATATCAAGTACGTACCTGCAACGGGTGACCAGCAAGCGGAAGTAGAGCTGCCACTTAAAACCTTGGTTGTTGGTGATTTTAAAGGTCACACTGAAGATACGCCGGTTGAAGAGCGTGCGACAGTGTCAGTCGACAAAAACAATTTTGAAGATGTAATGCGTGAAAGTAATTTACATCTTTCCACCACTGTAAAAAATCAACTTACTGATGATAAAGACGCTGAACTGCCTGTTGAGCTGTCTTTTAAATCAATGAATGATTTTGCGCCTGACTCTGTTGCAGCTCAAGTTCCCGAGCTCAAAAAACTAATAGAGCTTCGTGAAGCCTTGGTTGCGTTAAAAGGTCCTCTTGGCAATATTCCAGCATTCCGTGATCGCTTACAGGAGCTGCTTAACTCTGAAGAGTCCCGTGAGAAGTTGCTTGCTGAGCTAAGTATTGTCAGTAGCGATGATGACGCTCCGAAAGAGTAATTGATTCAAACCAGTAGTAACTTAAGCCTTAGGAAATAGAAACATGTCTACAAGTGAATCAGTCGTAGAGTCTCCTGAAGTCAAGGAAGGTGGCTTACTTGACGAAATAATGGCGCAAACGCGTATTGAGCCTAGCGAAGAAGGCTATGATGTCGCAAAGAAAGGTGTCGCCGCCTTCATCGAAAACCTCGTTGGCAACGATCAAACCCAAGAGCCTGTTAACAAAGCACTTGTTGATCAAATGCTTGTTGAGCTTGACAAAAAGATCAGTGCTCAAATGGACGAAATATTGCACGACACGTCTTTCCAAGAAATGGAATCGGCATGGCGTGGACTTAAATTATTTGTCGATCGGACGGATTTTCGCGAGAACAACAAAGTTGACATCTTGCATGTGACCAAAGATGAGTTGCTAGATGACTTTGAGTTTGCGCCTGAAACAACGCAATCAGGTCTCTATAAGCACGTCTACTCATCAGGTTACGGTCAATTCGGTGGTGAGCCAACGGGTGCCATTATTGGTAACTATGCCTTCACCCCATCAACGCCAGATATGAAGTTGCTTCAATACATGGGTGCGCTAGGTGCGATGGCCCATGCGCCATTCATCTCAAGTGTTGGACCTGAATTTTTTGGTATTGAGTCGTTCGAAGAGCTGCCAAACATTAAAGATGTCAAGTCCATCTTTGAAAGCCCTAAATATACAAAGTGGCGCTCAATTCGTGAATCTGAAGATGCACGCTATTTGGGTCTGACTGCACCGCGCTTCTTGTTGCGTGTTCCGTACGATCCAACCGAAAATCCGATCAAATCTTTCGTGTATCACGAGAACGTTAGCCAAGCTCATGAACACTACCTTTGGGGGAACACCGCATTTGCATTTGCAACGCGTCTAACGGATAGCTTTGCTAAATATCGTTGGTGTCCAAATATTATTGGGCCACAAAGCGGTGGTGCAGTAGAAGACCTTCCGGTTCATGTTTATGAATCGATGGGCGCACTACAATCTAAAATCCCGACGGAAGTGTTGATCACTGACCGCAAAGAATTTGAGCTTGCCGAAGAGGGATTTATTGGCTTGACCATGCGTAAAGGTAGCGACAACGCTGCTTTCTTCTCTGCCAACTCAATCCAAAAACCGAAGGTGTTCCCAAACACCAAAGAAGGTAAAGAAGCGGAAACCAATTATAAGCTCGGTACACAGCTACCTTACATGATGATTATTAATCGCTTGGCGCATTACATCAAAGTGCTACAACGAGAGCAAATTGGTTCTTGGAAAGAACGTCAAGATCTGGAGCGAGAGTTGAATACTTGGCTCAAACAATATGTCGCTGACCAAGAAAACCCACCAGCAGATGTACGTAGTCGTCGACCACTTCGCGCTGCCAAGATTGAAGTGACTGACGTTGAGGGTAACCCTGGCTGGTATCAGGTGTCTTTGGCCGTTCGTCCTCATTTCAAATATATGGGCGCGAACTTTGAACTGTCTCTTGTTGGTAGGCTTGATCAGTAATCATGGCATACGTTGCGCTAGAAGACAGTGCATTTGGTGTCGGCTTCTTGGAGCGTCTTGAAGCCGGCGCTAAACCTGTATCTGTCACTCAGGGGCCGAGTAGCCCAGACGTGGTGAGATCGATCAAACGCAATATTGCCAATGTGCTGAATACACGTATTGGCGGGGCGCAAAGCTCTCCTGAACTCGGTCTGATTGATTTCAACGATGCGACACTCGAAAGCTTAGACTTATCGCTCAGAGTGAAACTCGCGATCAAAGACTGTTTAGAGAGATATGAACCGCGGCTAACGAATATCCTGGTGACATCAGACTTTGATCCGCATTCACCGTTAATGTTGCGGTTCAATATTGTTGCTACCGTCAACAGTGAAGCGCTGCACGAGAAAGTTCAACTTAGCTTGTTTTTAGACCAGAACCGCCAATATCGGGTGTTGTAAATCGCATGACGAAAGACAAGTATTTTCGAGAAGAACTCGCGTTCTTGAAAGAGCAAGGTAAAGCTTTTACTGAACTGCATCCCCAACTGGCTCGCTTCTTACACGGTCGACACACCGATCCTGATGTAGAGCGGTTACTAGAGGGGTTTGCGTTCTTAACGGGCAAGTTGCGCGAAAAAGTGGATGATGACTTTCCAGAGTTAACTCACTCAATCATTAATATGCTTTGGCCCAATTATTTACGGCCAGTCCCCAGCATGTGTATTGCGCAATTCAAACCAGAAGAAAGTCTCAGTGAAAAGCAAACTGTGGTGAAAGGGACTGAGCTTGATAGTAAGTCCGCCATGGAAACTCAGTGTCGCTTTCAAACTTGCCGTGACGTTGATCTTTACCCGCTTTCTTGCTCCAGCGTTCATGCTGAACATACGCGCGAGGCGACGACAATACAGCTACAGATGACGCTCAGTGGTGATATGTCGGTACGAGATGCCAACATTAATAAACTGCGCTTTTATATTGGGGGAGACAAATATAGCGCGCAAATGCTCTATCTGTGGTTGAGTCATCATCTAGAGAAGGTAACTGTGCATGTTGATGGAACAGCATTTTCGTTACCACGTGATGCGTTTTCATCTGTCGGATTTAACGCCGGCGATGCTTTATTGCCATATCCGCAAAATGTTTATGATGGTTATCGTGTGCTGCAGGAGTATTTGTCATTTCCAGAGGCGTTTCACTTTGTTGACATCGGGGGGTTAGATAAAGCCATACCGAGTAATGTATATGGACAGTTTACGGTGCAGCTGCATCTCTCTAAAACCTTGCCATCGGATGTCAGAGTCAGACCTGAAAGTTTTCAGCTTTACTGCACACCCATTATTAACTTATTCAATCATGATGCAGACCCTATTGATTTAACGGGGAAAAACACTGAGTACAAGGTGATCCCGTCGAGTAATAAACCGGCTCACTATGAAGTGTTTAGTATTGATAGTGTCACTGGGCGACAAGACAAGATTATTGATGGCCAGCCTATTCGCGGTCAAAAGCGGACTTATACGCCATTTGAAAGCTTCCAGCATGAAGTTGAGCGCGTGCGTAACCGCGAGACACTCTATTACCGAGCGCGTGTCAAAGACAGTATTCGTGGTGATGGATTCGATTCTTTTATCTCTTTCATTCGAGGGGACGAATCGACATCCGTGGACGTCGATGAAGCTGTTTCGATTAAGCTGACTTGTACGAATAGACAGTTACCTTTGGAGTTAGGCGTCGGTGATATATCGTGTCCAACGGATAGCTCACCACCATTTGCAGAATTCGAGAATATCACCATTCCAACTCAGGCACTCCGTCCTGTGCTAGATGGCAGTTTATTATGGATGTTGATTTCTAATTTATCGCTCAATTATTTGTCATTGTTATCCAAAGATGCACTTAGCTGTGTATTAACAGCGTATGATTTCCGTGCGCTTGTCGATCGTCAAGCAGAGCGAGTAGGTAAGAAGCGGCTAAACGCGATTGAAGACATTCAATCAAAGCCAATGGATAAGCTATTGAGAGGAATGCCTGTCCGTGGCTTACAGTCGACGATTTATCTTAATCAAGACGGGTTTGGTTCTGAAGGCGATTTATATTTATTTGGAACGGTACTCAGCCACTTTTTCTCGTTGTATGCGAGCATTAATTCTTTTCATGAGCTCACCGTCATCAACACAACGAATAATGAGAGCTATACATGGCAGACGAGAGTCGGGAAGCAACCACTCATTTAGAAGAAACAGAAATGAGTACCGCTGATCTCGTAAAAGATGCGCGAGTGTATAGCTTCTTCCAATTAGTTGAGCTTTTGCAAAAGCATAAAGGGCTTAACCCAGAGGAAGAAGAATGGGAACGCGAGTGCCAGTTAGTGTTTAGTGCAAATCCGAGTCTTGGGTTTGCTGCATCAGATATAGCATCGCTGGATCAAGTGAATGATCACACAGTGATGCTAACGAACTTTTTAGGACTTGCGGGCTCACAATCGCCACTGCCGGCATTCATTACAGAGCAACTGCTACATGAAGAGCCAGGAGGAATTAAAAGACCCTTCTTGGACTTTTTTAATAACCGATTGATCGCATTGGTCTATCGCATATGGCGCAAATACCGCTATTACGTCAGGTTTCAGCCAGGTGCGGAAGATCAGTTTTCGGCACAGTTATTCGCGCTTGTTGGGCTGGGTGATCCCCAGTTAAGAGGGGACACCCCGATAAATTGGTGCAAAATGTTGGCTTATGCCGGGACGTTAGCGGGGCGAAGCCGATCACCGACAGTGGTTGCTGGCATCATCGCGCACTGTTTTGATCTTGAACATGTAGAGATCCGCCAATGGGTAACGCGCAAGGTAAAGATTGCGAAAGAGCAACAGATGTCTCTTGGCTGTATGAATGGTCGCCTTGGTGAAGACACTGTGATTGGAGAGTCGGTTTTTGATTGCAATGGAAAGTTCGTTATTTGTATCAAAGATCTGACACGAGAGCGTTTTAATGATTTTTTACCGGTCGGTAAAGAGTATCAGCCTTTGTGTAAGTTAGTTGAATTTATTCTGCGTGAGCAGATGGCATTTGATTTGGAGTTGTCGATGACAGATGAAGAAACACCTGCTCTTCAGCTGGGGCAACACATAGCGCTGGGATGGACATCTTTCCTTGGCGAAGAGCTGCAAGATAAGCGTGTATTAATTCAGGTAAGGCAATAACGATGGTCTCACAACATCAAAACGGCATAACACTCGTAGTCGCAAACGCGCAAACCTTAGAATCTGGTTTGTCGGCACAGATTCGTTTTGTGGAATCTGGTGGCACCATTGGCGCATCGCCCGCCGTGCATTGGCGATTAAAAGATCGTTTAGGACGCGTACATGATTTGCATTGTGAGATCTTAATGGTGGATGGTGCTTTTTGTGTGCGTGATGAGTGTGGACAGACCTTTGTTAACGGTACCGATATGCCGCTTGGTAAAGGGCAATTAGCACGTTTAGCACATAAAGATGAAATGCAAATTGGCCCATATGAGATACGCGTGTTAACCGGAAAAAACGAAGAGGTTGACGCTGGACATATTGATACGCTTTTTAATTCTAACCACACAGATTTGTTAGCGAATGGTCATGAACCAGTCGATGACGAGCCCGAGCTTGAAGATGTATCAGCGCCTATTGATCCCTTGGCCGAGCTAGAGGCATCGACACATATCCAAGGATCAAACTGGTTATTGGATGGTGAACCAGCCGAGCAGATCAGTGAAACGGGTAATCTGATTTCAAAGAAAAACTTGGTTGAAAAGCAACCTTCGTTTACGCCTCAGGCCGACAGCGAAGATGTCATGTCTGCCTCTGTGCGATTGAAGCGTATTTTTGGATTCGGTCAGAAAAAAAACCAGGCCACCAGTAACAAGTCAGATCAACAAGTATTGGATGCACAGCCAGCGAATATGGCATCACATACTCCTTCCAAGCCGATAGAAAATGAGATGAAGCCAATGGACGAAAAAGAGCTAGGACTTCTCGAGCAAGAAGTGGCCAAGAGTTTGCAAAATGAATCATCGCCTACGCCGTCAAATAACCATGGTGGACACGGGCAACACTTATTAACGGGTCCAATGCTAGAAGGGCTTGGTGTTCGTATAACGAATGAACAAGATGTTCAACGGATGCATTTCCTGTCACAAGAAATGGGTCAATCGTTACAAGCGTGTTTAAAAGGCTTGCTAGCACTGCACGAACAAGCTGCAGAAGGACGATTTGGAACGATGAACCGTAATCTTCAACCTATTGAAGACAACCCGTTACGTCTTGGTCTTTCTTACCAAGATACGGTTCGCACTATGTATGACGCGGATAAAAGCTTAGTTCATTTGTCTGCGCCTGCAGCCATTGCTGAGAGCTTAAAAAATGTAAGAGATCATAATGAAGCAACGCAGGATGCGATTTCAGAAGCATTAGATCAAATATTAAACGCGTTTTCACCGGAAGTGCTGTTACGTCGTTTTCAACATTGTCGACGCAATACGGACGCACATGAAGATGGTGAGTCGGCTTGGGCGTGGGAAATGTATTGTAATTATTACAAAGAGCTTACATCTAACCGTCAACAAGGCTTCGCTAAACTCTTTTGGGAAATATTTGAGCAGGTCTATGACAAACGTATTCGCGAAAAACAACAGGAGGGCTAATCATGCTTAAAAAGTTAGGCGTGCTTTGCGCAATCATACTATTGACAGCCTGTAGTTCTTCAGATGAATACAAGCCTGAAGAACAACCCACGACTGCGACGTTTAGTTTAGTCAGTGACAGTGGTGTAAATCCGAATATAGCAGGAGACCCAGCACCTATCGAGGTACAAGTCTTTGAACTCGAAGATGATTCGATGTTCATGTCTGCGGGATTTGATCAATTGCGTACTGACTATGAAGGTGCATTGAGTAGTAACTTTATTAATAACTACGACTATGTTCTGACCCCAGGGCAATTCAAATTTGTCAATGCGTTTGAGATCGATGAAGACACAAATTATATCGGTGTGATGGCACATTTTGCCGAACCTAATCTCGGGGAATGGAAAAAAGCTGTCAAAGTGCTGAACAAAGGCCGAAAGTATCATTTGTTGATGCTATTTCAAGATTATGACGTGAAATTAGAAAAGGTAGAATAAAGGTAATGTTTGCACGTAATCGCGTGATATGGAGCGAAGGGCTCTTTATTAAGCCTCAGCATTTCCAGCAGCATCAGCGCTACAGTGAGTATTTATTGGAAGAGCGGTTAACGTCTGTCAGTAAATATTTATATGGCATTGCTGAGCTGTCACTAAATCCGGAATATCTAGCGTTTGGACGTATTGCCATCGAGCGAGCAGTCGGTGTCATGCCAGATGGAACGGCGTTTCGTATCCCACAAGAAGACGTAATGCCTGAAGCGTTAGAAATCGAAGACGGATCGCTTTCTAATCAGTTGATTTACCTTGCTATACCGTTGCGCAGTGAATCGATTATGGAAGTGAACTGGCCTGATGAAAAAGGGTCAGGGCGCTATGAAAGTCGTCGTATCGATGTGCGAGATGTACAGAGTGTGCAAGGTGACACAACCACGCTTGATGTATCACCGATTCAGTTGCAATTAATGCTAGAAAAAGAGGATCGCAGTGCCTATGCCTCTATTCCTATTGCACGGATTTCAGAAAAGCGACCTGACGGCAGTGTTGTCCTTGATGCTAATTTTATTCCGTGCCATTTCAATGTTGCTGGTAATGCGACCTTGCACCGTTTTATCAATGAAATGTCTGGTTTGATGCAAGAGCGCGCAAAAAATATCGCTCAACGTATTAGTTCTCCTTCTCAGGGCGGTGTGGCTGATGTCTCTGATTTTATGCTTTTACATTCGTTGAACCGTCTGTATCCGCAGATGAAGCACCTTGCTTCTTTAGGCAGTCTGCACCCAGAACGTTTGTATGAATGCTTGTCGTCAATTTGTGGCGAGCTAGCAACGTTCACGGATGAAAGCCGTCTGGCACCGTCAATGCCAGCTTATAACCACGATATGCCGGGTGATGCATTTTGGCCTGTTATCCGCTATTTGCGCCAGAGCCTCAGTGTGGTGCTGGAGCCTCGAGCCGTCTCTATTCAGCTAGATAAGCGCAACTACGGCCTGATGGTCGCGCCGGTTCAAGACCCGCAATTGATGGAGTCGGCAGAGTTTATCGTTGCAGTTAAAGCACGTATGCCATTGGATGAGTTACGGCGATTGTTCACTCAGCAAACCAAAGTCTCTTCGGTTGAGAAAATTCGCGAGCTTATTTCACTTCAACTGCCTGGTATTCCGCTAATTTCGCTACCTGTGGCGCCTCGCCAGTTGCCTTACCATGCCGGCTATACCTACTACCAATTGGACAAAGAGAGTGCGGCGTGGTCGATGCTCACGAACTCTAGTGGCTTTGCATTCCATGTCGCCGCCGCATTTGATGATCTTGATATTCAATTCTGGGCAATAAGAGATTGATTATGGCAGCCACTGACGAAAGTGTCTTTAAAGACCTCCTACATGATAACGTTGAAAAAATAGACAGTGACCAAGATTACTGGTTTCAACTACGTGGCCACAATGCTAATGCGTTGGTGGATGCGGCAACCCCTCTATTCGGGTTAGCGTTGCGAGTACGTTCATTATCCAGTTGCGAGAATATTGAGCAAATCTACCTCCAAACGATCGAGGAAATAAAAGCGATCGAAATAGAGCTATCAGAGCAAGGTTATGAACACGCAATGCTGATGGCATATCGCTATATATTGTGTACGTTTCTTGATGAAGCGGTCATGGGTACCCCATGGGGAGCTAACACCTGCTGGGCTGAGCATTCAATGTTATCTCGTTTCCACAATGAAACATGGGGAGGTGAGAAAGTATTTACTGTTCTAGGTCGTTTGGAAAACGAGCCCGAGAGGTATCGACCATTACTCGTGTTTATTTATCACTGCTTGTGCTTGGGCTTTGAAGGGAAATATCGAGTGATTGATGGGGGGTATGCGCAGCGAGAAAAAGTCATTAAAAGGCTACATGACCAACTATTAGATGATGAAAAGCAACCCAAACAACTGAGTGAGGGGAGTGACCATGTTGTTAACACTCGGTATGCACTCAGCCGCCAGGTACCGCTTTGGTCTATTTTTGTCGGATTTCTCGTCTTGTGGGCGGGTATCTTCGCTGGCTATTCATACTTTTTACATGAAAAGTCTGAAAATGTACTCAGTCAACTGAATCAGTTGCTGTGACCCGAACAACATTATATTGATTAGAATTAGGTGTCCCTGTGATTCGAATTGAATTGTCCACGCTCATCGCTAAATTGAATGCGCCAAGCAAATTAGCGCTCGAGCAAGCCGCCTCATTATGTATTGAGCGTCATCATCCTGAAGTCTTAGTTGAGCACTTCCTAGAGATCTTGCTAGATAATCCTTTGTCTGACGTTCGACTCATTACCAAGCAAGCAAATATCGACACTGAGTCGCTTAAGCAAGCGCTCGCAGGTAATTACGAGCGAGATAACACGCTTGATACCTACCCAGCGTTCTCGCCGCTGTTGGTTGAAGTACTGCAGGAAGCATGGTTGCTATCAACCACAGAGCTAAACCAATCAGAATTGCGTTCGGGAAGCGTCTTTTTTGCGGTATTAAATCGCGCCGACCGCTACTTGTCGCGTTCGGCATCCAAGTTATTAGCAGGCATTAATCGCGAGAGCTTGAAAACGCATTTTGACGCTATTGTCGCGGACTCTGCTGAAACTGCCGTGGAAAGTGACCAGAAAAAAGGGCCAAAAGCGCCATCAATGGAAGGCAGCGAGTCACCGCTTTATAAGTATTGCTCCAACATCACCGCACAAGCCAAAAATAGTGAATTGGATCCAGTGCTTTGTCGCGAAGAAGAGCTCAACTTAATGGTTGATATTCTTTGTCGCCGTCGTAAAAACAACCCAATTGTTGTCGGTGATGCGGGAGTAGGCAAAAGCGCCATGGTGGAAGGGTTAGCCTTACGCATTGCGGCCGGTAATGTCCCAGAGCGCCTACAAAACGTTGAGCTATTCTGCCTTGATCTTGGTTTGCTTCAAGCGGGTGCTTCCGTCAAAGGTGAGTTTGAGAAGCGCTTGAAAGGTGTCATTGATGGCATTAAGAGCGCGCCGAACCCCATTATTCTGTTTATTGATGAGGCTCATACTCTCATTGGCTCAGGAAACCAGGAAGGGGGCAGTGATGCCGCCAATTTGCTCAAACCCGCCTTAGCGCGTGGCGAGCTGAGCACGATCGCCGCAACCACCTGGAAAGAATACAAAAAGTATTTCGAAAAAGATCCTGCTTTGACGCGTCGTTTTCAGTTGGTGAAGCTTGAAGAGCCTTCCGTAAACCAAGCCGTTGATATTATGCGAGGGCTTGGCAGTGTGTATGAAAAAGCCCATGGTGTATTGATTGCCGATGATGCCTTAAAAGCGGCGGCGGAACTGTCTGCTCGCTATTTATCTGGGCGTCAGCTGCCTGATAAAGCGATCGATGTACTCGACACTGCCTGTGCACGGATTGCCATTAACTTAACGACTCCCCCTAAACGTCTCGCGTTACTTGAAACACTCTGTCATCAACGCCAGCAAGAAATAGAGATGCTGAAGCGAGCCCAATATATTGGCCAAGCCGTTGATCAAGCTCGTTTAGATGAGCTTGAGACACAAGAGCAAGCGGACGAAGCTGAAAAGCATGCACTGCAAGCACGCTGGGGGGAGCAGCGTTTGTTGGTTGAGGAAATCATTGATCTACGCGCGACACTGTTAAATCCGCCACTATCAGCCGAACTTGATGAGGGTCAAGTTGATGAAGCGTCACAAGAGCAAGACCGTGAAGCGTTAGCAAAGACATTGGCTGACAAATACGATGCACTTAACGCTATTCCGCATGACCAGCGGTTGATGCATCCACACGTTGATGCTGAGCAGGTGGCAGAAGTGATTTCTGATTGGACAGGCGTGCCTATCGATCAAATGAACAGCGACGAGCTCTACAAAATCACCAATCTGACAAGGTTACTGGGAAATGCGATTAAAGGGCAAGACATTGCTATCGAACGCATACATCGGCACTTACTGACTGCGCGTGCGGATTTGCGGCGTTCTGGACGGCCCAAAGGCGCATTTTTACTTGTAGGACCAAGCGGCGTCGGTAAAACAGAAACCGTGGTGCAATTAGCCCAGCAACTCTATGGTGGTAAACAATTTTTAACCACGATTAACATGTCAGAGTACCAAGAAAAACACACGGTCTCACGTCTTATTGGTTCGCCCCCAGGTTATGTTGGATATGGCGAAGGCGGTGTACTGACCGAAGCAATCCGCAAGATGCCATATTCTGTGGTGCTTCTTGACGAGGTTGAAAAAGCCCATCCAGAAGTGCTCAACATCTTCTATCAAGCTTTCGACAAAGGGGAGCTAGCGGACGGTGAAGGGCGCATGATTGACTGTCAGAACACAGTCTTCTTCCTGACGTCTAACTTGGGCTATCAAACGATTGTTGACTATGCACACGACAAAGCCAACATTGATGATGCGTTATATCCTGAGCTTGCCGCATTCTTTAAACCTGCCTTGCTGGCACGGATGGAGGTTGTGCCTTATGTCCCACTAGAACGTGACGTGTTGGCGGAGATCGTACGCGGCAAATTAGCGCACCTGGAAGCGACTTTTGCTCAGCGCTATGGCGCAACCGTTGATATTGACGACAGCCTAATTGACGAGATTTTGAAGCGCGCGACGCGGAGCGAAAATGGCGCTCGTATGCTTGAGGCGATTATTGAAGGACAGTTATTGCCACCCGTCTCACTCGAATTATTAAACAAGCTGGCCGACAAAGCGGCGATCACGCACGTTCGTCTACTGGCAGATAATGGCGAGTTTAAGGGTGAGGTAGAATAAGAATGCATAACTGGCTAGCTTATGTTACTGACTTAGCTCGGGAAAGGCGAACAACTGACTTGCAGTCTCGCTTTATCCAGATTTTGGTCAGCGAGCTCAAGCTGCGCAAAGGAATGCTGCTGGTCCCGAGTTGTGATGGCAGGCAGCTTGTCTGCCATTCCAGCGGGGAGTCTTGGTCTGTCACCGACTTTGACACGCCATTTGCACACGTGTTGCAAAATGCGACGACTAAGCATTTAGTGGCAGAAGACATTGTTTATTGGCAGTCTAATCGAGCCTTTTCAAAGGCTATTGGCGATCTTGGCTTATTTGAAGCCGTCTCTATTCGACCGTTAATTCGCCATGATAGACATGTAAAACTCTTGCTTTGTCTTATCGGCGATGACCAAACGCTATCTAGCCTTTGGAATGATGCGTCGTTTTTACAGGTGTTGGATGTGTTTGAACATCAATGGTCACTGCTCAATGAAATGGAAGGAGAGGAAAGCAATCGTCGTGCGTTAAAAGCCTCTTTGACTGACATTGAAAAGCAAACACGGCAGCAAGAAAGGGCGGCGAGCCTATCCTCCACCCTGATTGGAGACAGTACTTTAATGAGAAGACTGCGTGAGCAAATTGCTAATGCGGCTTCCTCACAATTATCTGTACTGGTCCAAGGCGAGACAGGAAGTGGTAAAGAACTTGTCGCGCGTGCCGTGCATGATTTATCACCGCGTCGACACCAGCCATTTATTCCGATCAACTGTGCTGCTATTCCTGAACATTTGCTAGAAAGTGAGCTATTTGGTTATGAAAAGGGTGCATTCTCAGGTGCGAACATAGATAAAGAGGGCCTGATTGCTCAAGCAAATGGCGGAACACTGTTTCTTGATGAAATTGGTGATATGCCGATGAGTTTGCAAGCTAAATTACTGCGTGTGCTTGAATTAGGGACGTTTCGCCCCGTCGGAGGAAGTCGAGAGCGTCAATCTGACTTTCGGTTGGTGTCCGCGACACATGTGCACCTGCTGGACAATGTAAAAACAGGCTCTTTCCGTCAAGATCTATACTATCGTTTGCTCCAATATCCGATTCATGTGCCATCGCTTGCTCAGCGCAAAGAAGATGTGCGTCAGCTGAGTTATCACTTTCTTGATAGATTTAATCATCAACATGGCACTCGTGTAGGAGAGCTGCAGCCTGACGCGCTCGATATGCTCTTGAGTTATAGCTTTCCAGGTAATGTACGAGAATTAAAACACCTTATTGAATACGCATGTGCTCAAACGCCTGATCGTGAATCTATCAGCATTGCGACCTTTAGTGGGCGTATCAGTAACGGGCAACCTGTATCAGGCTCCTCAAACGTTCAGTCGATGCCTATAGGCTATACCAATGGCGCGTCGACGGCTGATAGCGTGTTAAATATTGATGCAGCTTCCATCGCCGATCTAAAACAAGCGTTGCACGACTTTGAGCAACGGATCATCACTGATCGCTTGTCTCAATTTGATGGCGATAAAAGCAAAGCTGCCGATAGTTTGGGCATTCCTCGTCGAACCCTAACCTATAAGTGCCGAAAACTAGAGATAAAAGCCCCATGAATAACCCAAACTATTGTGCACTAGCCGGGGTCATGCTGGTGTCAATCTTGGCACCGTCCACGGTGACTGGCGCACCTGCTTCCGCTCAAAAGCAAGTTGAGCAAGCCAAACAATGCCGCGCGGTGACGTCACGATTAGATCGCCTCGCCTGCTTTGATCGCGTATTTAATACCCAAGTTTCATCGTCTGAACCTGCAGATAATCACTTAGAAATGCCGTTACAGTGGCGTAGAGCAACACAAGCGGCACAAGACAGTGCGCCAAAAACATGGTCATTGAATCAAAAGGGTGAGGGACGAGGAAGTAGCGCATGGATTACGTTACAGGCGAGTAACATTAACACCGCTTTTCGAGGCAGCGAACAGCCGTTATTGATGCTTAGCTGTATCGATAACTTAAGCCGAGTGGAGTTGATGCTACCGGAGCCGATTGATGATGGTCGGGTCAAACTAACGTTCCCAAATACTCAGACCCAGTATTGGCGAAATGATGACTCAGGTGTTGTGCTCTCGTCCTCTCGTGGTCTACCTGCAATCCGTCTAATGAAGACATTAGCGCAGGATGAACGCTTAACCATTCGCTCTAATTCTCAGTACGTTGATGGGCTGACATTTGATACCCAGCCATTAAGTAATGCACTGGGCGCTCTTCGTTCTCGTTGTGGTTGGTAAATATGGAACTGAAAGAATATAAACGCAGCATTTCACAGCCAATCCCGGGAAATAGCGCAGTCGGTGAGCGTTTAGTCGATGATCCTTTGTTTGATTTCGTTGAAGATCAGATGATGAAAGTTGGCTCTCTCTCCCATGCTGATGTTCAGTGGGACGAGGTGGAGCACAGCGTTGTTAAGTTGTTAGCAGAAAAGAGCAAAGACATTAAATTGCTGACTTACCTGCTGCAGTGTCTACATCACCAAGCGTCTCCGGCTCGCTTTATCCTCTCGTTTGAGTTGATGGCATCATTTATGTCTCAGTATTGGGAAGACAGCTTCCCAGCACCGGGTAAGCGTGGAAATCTGCCTCGTCGAAAGTTCTTTAGTCAAATGGCACAGCGATTTTCGATGGCGATAGATAAAACGGACTTTGGCCAGTTTGATGCGCAAGATCGTGAGTCATTGACGGAGGCGATCGCCGAATGGGAAAAGGCAGTTGAAGAGAAAGGCCTGACCAATGACGTCGTCAGTAGTGTCGTCGTGAATGTGCGAGCCGAACTGCGAAAGGCGGAAGAGCGTCAGCGTGCTAACCAAACCGCGAAAGAAACACCGCAAGCCTCGGCGCGAACCGCAACGACAACAGCGACATCCTCTGGCTTAGATGTTGATCACTCCAGCGACAAAGCAACCAAGCAAACGTTACTAAAAGTCGCCTCTTTTTTGGCGGAACAAGATGACGGTATGGCACTCGCGATCCGCCTTCGTCGCTACGCGGTTTGGTACAGCATTACCGCCTTACCCGATCATAAAACTGGCGGCGAGACGCAATTGCGAGGGATGCAACAAGATCGAGTGAAAGACTATCAAGATAAAATGCGGCACCCCGATTTGGCATTATGGCGGCAAGTTGAGCAAAGCCTCACTATGGCACCTTACTGGTTTGAAGGGCACTTAATGAGTTACTCCATTGCTAAAAAATTGGGTCACCAAAGTTGGTGTGACGCGATTCAGTCAGAAGTCAGTCAGTTTCTAGAGCGGCTTCCTGGGCTGGCAGAGCTGAAGTTCAAGGGTGGAGAGCCGTTTGTGTCTGATGCGGTTAAAGATTGGCTAGCTCATGGCAGTACGGGACAAGCAAGTGGAAAGACCGTAAACGGTGACTGGCAAGAAAAGAGAAAAGAAGCGCTGTCGTTGGCCAAAGAGGGAGGTATTGCGGTAGCACTCTCCATGCTAAACGATGGGCTACAAGCGGCACGAGAACCACGCGATCATTTCTATTGGCGAATGATATCGGCCGATCTCATGCGAGCGAATCAACTTAACAGTATGGCTCAAGAGCAGTATCAAACGCTAAATCAAGAAATTAAAACCATGAGCGTCATCGACTGGGAACCCAGCTTGGTGGAACAACTTGAACGCAGTACAACGTCAGAGTGATTAAGGGCGAAAATTCATGTGGAAAAACATTTTTAAAATAGCGAAAAAGCTTAAGCCTGGCATGGTCGCAGCCTTTCCTATTTTATTAGCAGCGATTTTTATTCTTGTTAATGTCGCCATTTGGTGGGCAGGCCCTTGGTTGACGATGGGTGAGAAAAAACCATTAGCATCCGTGATGGCACGCGCTATTTGTAGTGGTTTTATAACGCTTGGCGCTTTAGCGATTTGGGGCGTATGGCAATGGCGAAAGCTACAAAGCTTCCAAGCAGAGCAAGCCCACACTGAACGATTGCGTGAAGACCCCATTCAGATATACGAAGAGCGCCAAGAGAAAGAGCTGAATCAGGTTGTTGCAAATATGAAGCAAAACTTGAACAAGCGGAATCATCTCTATGCACTCCCTTGGTATCTTGTTCTCGGGCTTGAAAATGCGGGGAAAACTAGCCTAATTAATCGTTCGGGGCAGAACTTTGTTTTCTCTTCAGTTATGCGCGCATCGGGCAAAAAGAGTGAGAATCCATACTCATTTGACTGGTGGATCGGTGACGAATCGGTTGTTATCGACCCAGATGGTGAGTTGCTGACACAAGGACATAAGGACGAAAATAATGATGGTGAGCTTGAGCGTCGTTTGTGGTCGCATTTTGTTCAGTGGCTGGAGCAGACCCGTAGCCGCCGTCCGCTGAATGGGATTGTATTAACCCTTGATGCGTCACACCTTGCCACGGCCACGGCATCAGAACGCAAGGCGTATGCCAACCTATTACGAGCCAGGTTGCGGGAGTTGATGGAGACGCTATCGACACGGCTTCCTGTTTATATTGCACTAACAAAACTCGACTTGTTGTATGGCTTCGAACCGTTTTTTAAACATTATTCTAAGCAGCAACGCGATGAGGTGCTTGGTTTCACTTTTTCTTTAAACTCTGTGGATGATTTGGACTCATGGCTTAAAGAGTTTGATGAAGACTATTCTGCATTTATTGATCGCATTAATGCGATAGTTCCGCATGCACTGGCCGCTCCGATTGATTTTGAGGATCGTAAAGCGATTTATAGCTTCTCGCGTCAGATCACTGGGCTGAAAGATATTCTTGCTACTTTTTTCAATGAAGCACTGGCGAGTGACCAATTCTCTACTTCGGCGCTGGTTAGAGGCGCGTATTTTACCTCTGTCTATCAGCAAGGGGTACCAACGAACGCATTCGATGATGCAGCCTCTCGTCGTTATGGATTGTCACATGCGGTCAATCATGCTCAAAAGGCCAAGAATTCAACAATTTTTTTCACGCAAAAACTATTTAGCAATATTATCTATCCCGAGGCGGGGCTCGCGTCGGATAACTTCCGCGTGGCAAAACATAAACGGCGCCTGATGGGAATGTCTGTTCTGGCATGCTCTATCGCCACTGTCTTATTAGTGGGGACGTGGCATCGCTATTATCTGGCCAACGTCGCACATGCAGATGCGGTATTGACAAAAGTTGATCAATATAAAACCCAATTCTCAAACAGTGCTGCCGGTGCATCGCAACGTGAGGTGCTTAAACCGCTCAACCAGATCCGTCAAGCGACGCTGGAATTTGGCTTTTTCCGCGAAAAGCCTAAATATGTCTCTGACTTTGGTCTATATCAGGGTCATGTGATTGGACCTAAAGTCGAACAAACGTACCTCAACCTATTAAAAAGTCGATTCTTGCCACTCTTAATGGCAGATACCGTGGTGGATATTAATCAAGCGGAGACGGATCAGGAACAGCTAGTTGCATTGCGTGTTTATCGGATGATGGTGGATAAAAGCGGCCGCTATCATGACTATGTGATGGATTATTTTAGTCAACGATGGCAACAAGAATTTGCCGGGCAAAAGGTCATTCAAGAACGTTTACTCGGCCATTTGGATTATGCCATGCGGCATACGGATTTGACGGCTGCACGTCGTCAAGGTGACGACGTGGCAGAGCGTGTGATGCGGCCCTATGATATGACCATTGCACGTGCTCAAGCCGATTTGCGGACAATGCCGACCGACCAACGTGTATATCGGAACTTGAAGCTAGACGCAGAGACCGTTCTGGGCTCGGGAATGAACCTGCGGAACGCGGTAGGTCCTGTCTTTGATGTTGTTTTTGATGAGCGAGAAGTCGATAGCGAAAACTTACATATTCCGCAAATGCTGACCAAAACTGGCTTTGAAGATTACTTTGTGCCGAAGCTCCAGTCAGTTTCTGACTTGGCGTTGATTGATAGCTGGGTATTAGGTGAAGCAGAAACGGCGCAGTTTAGTGACGCGGATAAAAAGGCACTTAGAAACAAAATACGTGATTTGTATGTTGCTGATTATACAAATACGTGGCGTACAGCGCTGAACGAAATTGATGTGAAGTTTTTCAGTGATATTAACGATGCCGTAACGGTTCTGGATAATTTTACTGGGCACGTAGGACCCTTGCAGCGTTTATTACGCACCCTCGAAACCAATACCCAGCTTGCATCAGGCCTCGGTTTGGATGAAGACGCTCAAGAAGCGATCTCAGAAAATCCAAAATATGAGGTGGCGTCACAAATACAGGCACCATTTTCAGATTTGAACAGTCTTGTTAAAGCGGTGAATGACAAACCGGCCTACCTGAGTGAAGTGTTGGCGTCGGTACAGGAGCTAAAAAGCTACCTTAAATCTATCCAAGATGCGCCTGACATAGGTACAGCGGCACTGGATGCGACCAAAGCACGTGTTAAGTTGGTGAATACCGACCCCATTTATACACTTAAACGGATTGCTACCGGTTTACCTGAGCCGCTTGATGGTATGGTTGATAAACTCGCCGATGAAAGCTGGCATGTCGTTAAACAAGCGGCCATCAAACACCTTGAAGTCCGTTGGTATCAAGATGTCTATCGCCCTTATCAACAAAAGTTGGCGAACCGATATCCGTTTAATCCTAATGCCAGTAAAGATGCATCACTTAGCGACTTTGAAAGCTTCTTTGCGCCACAAGGAACTTTGGATAATTTCTACAATAGTCAGCTGAAAATATTTATAGATGAAAACATATCAGTTGGAGATAAAGGGACAAATGGGTCGTTAATTCGCCAAGACCTGCTAGCCCAGATCCAAAAAGCACAAAAAATCCGAGAAGCTTTCTTTAATCGTAAAGGTATCTTGGATGTGAGCTTCTCTGTTGAGCCCTTGCGTTTAAGCAGCAATAAACGACGCAGTGTTTTGAATGTTGATGGCCAGTATGTGACCTACAGCCATGGGCCTAGAGACAGTATTGAGCTCATTTGGCCAAACACGCTTCGTGACTCGGCTACCTCAAAACTGACATTGGTGCCCACGAAAACCAACCTGTCACCGCGTAGTGTAGTGATTCGTGGTCCATGGGCGTTGTTCCGTCTCCTTGATCAAGGAGCAGTGGTCTCGGCTAGTACTACCTCGGTTGACTATCAATTCAATGTTGATGGCGGTGGAATGATCTACCGTGTTAATGCTCAGGCTGCCACTAATCCATTCACGCAGCGCTTGTTCAAATCGTTCAAGCTCTCACGCAACCTCTACTAACTGATCATGGGGCGAGTGCACTCGCCCCTGCTTTATCAGGAATGCTAAATGTCTTTTATACTCTCGATTGATAATCAGCCTTTTCGTATTATCCAAGATGTTCAACCCTTGCGTGATGACGAGCGTTATCAAGCAATTAGAGACCAAATCAATAAACGACACTCGCCATTATCCGGGGGGACCGATTGGCAATTTGTAAAAGATAACTGTCAAGCACTCGCCAGTGAGCAGGGTATTGATTTACTGCTCAGTGGCTACTACACCGTCGCGGCGTTAAAAATTGGCGGTCTAGCAGGATTGGCAAACGGGTTGGAATTGATCCTTGCTTGTTTGAATAACGAAGACGCGGTCTCTGAAAAGCGTGCCCGGGCGCGAAAAGAGGCGCTGGAGTGGGTCAATGCGCGTGTGCAAGGCGAACTGAATCAAATCAAGCCAGACCAACAAGCATTACGCGAGTTGTACCGTTGTGAAAAGCTCTGCGACACCCTATATCATGTGCTCGAACAGCAGCAACCCAAGTATGTGGTTGACTATGAGGGGATCGCGTATGTGTTGTTTGAACATATCGACCGAATAGAAACGCGATTTCATAGTGCACTAAAACAGCAACAACGCGATGAAAACGTTAACCCAACCATTAGTATAAGGGTAAGCCGTATTCGCACTCTATTGGCCGGTGTCGTAGGGGCCTGTTTAACCGCGGTCATATGGCTGGGTTACCCATATATCCCTTACTTTCAAACCCCCTTTCAAGTCGATGCGCCGGCGCCGAGCTTAAATCATGCTGACGCCACGGCGGCTTTTGCAAAAACGCATCAGCCAAGCACCTTAGTGCGTTGGGAATCACAATTCGTCCCGTTATACGCGCAATCGACGACTCAAGAATTGGAGCAGTCGATTGAATCGAGCAAAGTACTGGCCAAGGCGCATCTTAATGCATTGGCCACACTCTATGCCGACAATAAACAAACTCGAGAATTATTGACGCGTTATGACATGGAGCGCAAAGAGGCACTGGAAAATACCGCTAAATATATTGATAAGTTTCGTGCCGTGCGGACCAAGATGGCGAATATGGCCCTACTTGCAGAGCAAAACCGCTGGTGGGCGTTGCAAAAGCAAACTCGCTCTTTGGAAGACTTCGCCATCAGCTTATCGCCTATTTATGGACGAGCCGATTATGTCGCAACACTCGTGAAACAGGGTGATATGGATAAAGCCAACGCCGAGCTAGCCGTACTTACCGAACGCTTAAATTACCTAAGTTGGAAAGTCGTCCAGCTTCAAGAAAAAATTAATGTTCATCAAACCACCCAGTAGCCTCATCCTGAGCAACTTTTTGCCAAGCCAAGCAAAAAGTTGCTCGATACGTGCAAAAAATTGGTCACGTAATCGCTAAGGCTTTGAAAATAAAGAAATAAAAAATTGGCATGAATCTAGCATTGTAGGGTGGCGAACAAGCAACATCACCGTCGTGGTGATGCTCTCTCATTACATACAAAGGAGCGATTATGCCAACGCCATGTTATATCTCGATTGAAGGCGAAACCCAGG
>NZ_JABWMG010000060.1:0-429 GCF_013366455.1 Salinivibrio sp. EAGSL
ACAGTCGTACCTTCCAGCACCAAACCGTGCCGACTATTCTAGAAACCCTGCTCACGGAAATGGGGGTGACGGAGGTGAGCTTCTCGCTAACCCGTGACTATGCCGAGCGCGAATACTGTGTCCAGCACCGTGAAAGTGACTTGGCGTTCTTCCACCGCTTAGCGGCAGAAGAGGGCTTGGTGTATCACCATGAGCACGACGCCACCATCCATACCCTGATAGTGACTGATGCGCCCGACAGCTTGCCCCAGCTTGACAGTCCGGTACCCTATAATGCTGTCAGCGGCGGTCGTACCGATACGCCGTATATCGATGGCCTGACACGTCACACCGCGGCGCAGCCTAGCCACACGGCGTTAAAAGACTACAGCTTTAAAAAACCGCGCTACAGCTTCCAACAAGCGGCGCAAGCCGATGGCATTGATTACC
>NZ_JABWMG010000061.1:0-408 GCF_013366455.1 Salinivibrio sp. EAGSL
TCGGCATAAGCGCCTTCTCGATCGCGCAAGCTTGGTGTGATTTCCGCCGCGCGCCCGTTGCACGGCGCCATCGAACATTGGTGGTAAATTTGGCACCGATCGTGACAGGCGCCCAGGAAGCACAGTGCATCATCGTTGACATCTTACCGGGGCTTGTGTCACCTACGCCAATGGCACCATTGATGTATAAATTTTGTCATTGTATGCATTCCCACGCAGGAGCGTGGGAACGAGCAATCGTAGCCAATGGCACCACCGATATAGAAACCAGGCGTAGGTCGGCATAAGCGCCTTCTCGATCGCGCAAGCTTGGTGTGATTTCCGCCGCGCGCCATCCGACATCGTGGTCAAAATTGGCACCGATCGTGACAGGCGCCCGTTGACAATGTGCTCTTATCCAACATTTTG
>NZ_JABWMG010000062.1:0-393 GCF_013366455.1 Salinivibrio sp. EAGSL
CTGTCATTCTTAAAGAATGACTTGTCAGCTTTCCAGATTGTTAAAGAGCATGTGTATTTATCACGACGATAAACCACTTTTTAAAGGCACTTATCATTATAAATACGCTTAAAAAGTGGTGGAGCTAAGCAGGATCGAACTGCTGACCTCCTGCGTGCAAGGCAGGCGCTCTCCCAGCTGAGCTATAGCCCCACATTGATTACTTTGTTAACCAACACATTTGGGGATGTGTTGGTGGGTCTGAGTGGACTTGAACCACCGACCTCACCCTTATCAGGGGTGCGCTCTAACCAGCTGAGCTACAGACCCATCAAAGCAATGATGTGCTCTCTTTCAATTTCAACCTATACAATCTGTGTGAACACTCGCAAGAATAGCGTCAGTAAGGAGGTG
>NZ_JABWMG010000063.1:0-384 GCF_013366455.1 Salinivibrio sp. EAGSL
GTGTCATCGACTGACTCTTCAGGCTCAGCGTCGGGTGTGTCTTCAACCTCGGCGGCGTCATCCGATTCAGCCGTTTGTTCAGGTTGTTGGTCTACTAGCGACTCGTCGGCGACGGGTGCTTCATCTGTATCGTCCGGAGCTTCGGCCTCGGGTTCCGTGGTATCCTCGGCTGACGTTCCATCCGTATCATCCTGAGCTTCGGGCTCGGGCTCTGCAGTGTCATCGCCTGGCGCTTCGTCCGTGTCATCCTGGGCGTCGTCCTCAGTCTCGGATTCCGCAGTGTCCTCGGCTGGCTCTTCAGGTGCAGCGTCGGGTGTGTCTTCAACCTCGGCGGCGTCATCCGGCTCAGCCGTTTCTTCGGGTTGAGCGTCTACTGGCTGATCA
>NZ_JABWMG010000064.1:0-380 GCF_013366455.1 Salinivibrio sp. EAGSL
ACTTCCATTTCAACCAGCTCAAGCAGCTCTTCGTCATCAACCATGTCACATTTGTTCATGAACACGAGGATGTTTGGAATACCAACCTGACGGCCAAGTAGGATGTGCTCACGGGTCTGTGGCATTGGGCCATCAGTTGCTGCAACAACCAGGATACCACCGTCCATTTGCGCAGCACCGGTGATCATGTTTTTCACATAGTCAGCGTGTCCTGGGCAGTCAACGTGTGCGTAGTGACGGTTTGGCGTATCGTACTCAACGTGAGACGTTGCGATGGTGATACCACGATCACGCTCTTCTGGTGCGTTATCGATTGACGCGAAATCACGCGCAGCACCGCCGTATACTTTTGCAAGTACAGTACAGATAGCTGCAGTCAG
>NZ_JABWMG010000065.1:0-372 GCF_013366455.1 Salinivibrio sp. EAGSL
ACATGCTCTTTAACAATCTGGAAAGCTGACAAGTCATTCTTTAAGAATGACAGTAAAGTTCTCAATCAGTGACATATCATGTCACTCACACAATCAAGTGTGCTTGGACTTTGTCTTATTGAATCAATAACGACAAAGTTTCTATTTGAGTCCGGCAAAAACAAAACCTTAATTGGTTGATGATTCAACACTCAGTGGTTTTGCGACGTAGATTTCTTTTTTAGGCAACGCGCGCGAGACTTTTGCCGCCGGGAGCGTAACGTGTTACGTGACCAAGCAAAAGTTAAGCAAGAGGCAGCATAAAAGAGAAAGATCGAGCAAAAAAGACCTCTTGGGGTTGTATGGTTAAGTAATTAAGCGTAGACGGTGGAT
>NZ_JABWMG010000066.1:0-360 GCF_013366455.1 Salinivibrio sp. EAGSL
TAAGTCATTAAATCGCTAGCCCAGGCATGGCGCGGATCTTCATGCGTTTTCCCTGGGCCGCAGAGCGAAAAATGACCGCTTAGATGCTGAGTTAATCGCACATTATGGCGACGCCATTAAGCCTGAAATCACCATTATCAAGGCGGAAAATATACGTCTAATGAGTGATTTAGTCATCAGGAGAAACCAGCTCCTATCTATGCAAACGATGGAAAAGAACCGCTTGCAGATACTGCCCAAAACCTTGCATTCAACCATCAAACCCATGCTCACTGCGATGAAAAATCAAATCACCAACATTGAGCAAAAACTCGTGAAGTTGATTGAAGCATGCCCTGAATATCAGACTAAAAATACGCT
>NZ_JABWMG010000067.1:0-349 GCF_013366455.1 Salinivibrio sp. EAGSL
AGCGTATTTTTAGTCTGATATTCAGGGCATGCTTCAATCAACTTCACGAGTTTTTTCTCGATGTTGGTGATTTAATTTTTCATCGCAGTGAGCATGGGTTTGATGGTTGAATGCAAGGTTTTGGGCAGTATCTGCAAGCGGTTCTTTTCCATCGTTTGCATAGATAGGAGCTGGTTTCTCCTGATGACTAAATCACTCATTAAACGTATATTTTCCGCCTTGATAATGGTGATTTCAGGCTTAATGGCGTCGCCATAATGTGCAATTAACTCAGCATCTAAGCGGTCATTTTTCGCTCTGCGGCCAATGGCGCCGGCGAAGCGTTTAATGTGCACAGGGTTGGCGCGTA
>NZ_JABWMG010000068.1:0-321 GCF_013366455.1 Salinivibrio sp. EAGSL
AGATAAAGTTCCTAGGGCCTAGGATCCTAGGTCCTAGGCACTGCTTTTCGCTCTTTCCCATATTCAAGATCTCGAATCTCGCGTAGATCGGACAAACACCAATGGCACCAATGGCACCAATGGCACCATTGGCGTAGGTCGGCATAAGCGCCAGCACAATGTAAATCATGAATACCCAAGCCGGCCGCGCGCCATCCGACACCAACGCCAAAGTTGGCGCCAGTGTTAAAATTGGCGCTGATCGTGACAGGCGCTGTAGATAAAGTTCCTAGGTCCTAGGCACTGCTTTTCGCTCTTCCCCATATTAAGAGCCCCAATGCA
>NZ_JABWMG010000069.1:0-319 GCF_013366455.1 Salinivibrio sp. EAGSL
ATTGGACCTTCGTCCACGTCATCCTGTGCATCGGATTCAGCGGTGTCATCGACTGACTCTTCAGGCTCAGCGTCGGGTGTGTCTTCAACCTCGGCGGTGTCATCCGACTCAGCCGTTTGTTCAGGCTGTTGGTCTGCTGGCGACTCGTCGGCGACGGGTGCTTCATCTGTATCGTCCTGAGCCTCGACCTCGGGTTCAGCGGTGTCCTCTGCTGTCGCTTCGTCCGTGTCATCCTGTGCATCGTCGTCAGTCTCGGGCTCTGCAGTGTCATCGACTGACTCTTCAGGCTCAGCGTCGGGTGTGTCTTCAACCTCGGCGG